>JACRIZ010000067.1 GCA_016235765.1 Rhodocyclales bacterium
GAAGGATGGAAAAATGCGGATCGATAAGTCGACCTCTCAGAATTGCTCAGGATCGATTATCTTGAGCCCGCTAATGGGTAGAAGACCCTTGGAATTGACCAATTCCGCGGCGATAGCCTTCTGCCGCCCAGACTCCTAGGCGGCGCTCAGTCGAGTACCAGTACGCCGCGCTTGAGGCCGGAATCGTCCGGGTGCGGCGACAGCACGAAGCCCAGGGCGGACACGAAACGCAGCATGCGCGTGTTTTCCGCCAGGAAATCGCCATTCATGTACTTGAGGCCGCTGGCGCGCGCCGCGTCGATCAGTACGCCCATCAGGCGTCGCGCGACGCCCTTGCCTTGCCAGTCGTCCGAGACGACGATGGCGAACTCGCACGATTCGCCGTCCGGATTGGTTGCATAGCGGGCCACGCCGATCTCGGTTTCCTTGCCGTCGATGTCGGTCAGGGCGATGAAGGCCATTTCCCGGTCGTAGTCGATCTGCGTCAGGCGGATCAGTTGCGAGAGCGACAGCTCCCGGATGGTGTTCATGAAGCGGAAGTACTTGGTCTCGGGCGAGAGCGCCTGGACGAACTCCTGCTCGATGTCGGCGTCTTCCGGCTTGATCGGGCGGATGTTGATGGTCTGCCCGTCGTTGGTCTGGTAACTGATGGCCAGATGCGACGGATAGGGATGGATCGCCATGTGATCGTAGCGGGCCGCCGTCAGCGGCAGGTGCTCGATCGAGATGCTGGCATCGACGGCGACGGCGCCGTTCTCGTCGACAATCAGCGGATTGATGTCGAGCTCGGAAATCCACGGCAGTTCGCAGACCATTTCCGAGACGCGCAGCAGCACCGATTCCAGCGCTTCCATGCTGACCGGCGGCATGTTGCGGAAGGCGCCGAGCTTGGCCGACGTGTGCGTCGAGGCCAGCATGTCGGAAACCAGGAAGGGATTCAGCGGCGGCAGCGCCACGGCGCGGTCCTTGCCGGTCGGTTCGACGCCGACCCCGCCAGGGCCGAACAGGATGGTTGGGCCGAACACCTGGTCGCGCGTCATGCCGACCATCAGTTCGCGGCCGTTCGCCTTTTGGATCATCGGTTCGATGGCAACGCCGTGGATGATCGCGTCGGGCCGGTTCTTGCGCACTTCCTCGACGATCTCGTTGTAGGAGTCGCGCACGGCGGCCAGCGAATTGAGGTTGAGGCGGACGCCGCCGGAGTCGGACTTGTGCGTGATCTGCGGCGAGTCGATCTTCATGACGATTGGCAGGCCGATCTCCTCGGCGAGCACCATCGCCTCGGACGGCGAACGGGCGACCACGGTCTGCGCGATCGGGATGCGGAACGCGGCCAGCAGCGCCTTCGATTCCATCTCGTTAAGGAGTTTGCGCCCTTCGGCGAGCGCGGTCTCGATGACCAGCCGCGCAGATTCGAGGCGCGGCGCGACCTGGGCCGAGATCGAGGCCGGCGTTTCCATCAGCAGGCGCTGGTTGCGGTAGTAGGCGGAAATGTGCGAAAACAGCTCCACGGCCGGTTCGGGCGTACGGAAAGTCGGGATGCCGGCGCCCTTGAACAGCAGACGCGCCTCGCGCACCAGTTCCTCGCCCATCCAGCAGGTCACCACCGGCTTGTCGGTCTTGCGCGCTGTCTCGATGACGACGCGGGCAGCCTGGGTGGGATCGGTCATCGCCTGCGGAGTCAGGATCACCATGACGCCGTCGATCTGGTCGTCGTCGAGGCAGATCTGCAGCGCGGCGGCATAGCGCGCCGGGTCGGCGTCGCCGATGATGTCGATCGGGTTGGCCTTCGACCAGTAGGGCGGCAGCACCTCGTCCAGCTTGGCGATCGTGGCTTCGGATGGTGTCGCCAGCGGGATGCCGATGTCGCAGCAGTGGTCGGCCGCCATGACGCCCGGGCCGCCGCCGTTGGTGATGATGGCCAGGCGGTTGCCGCGCGGCCGGAAATGGGAGAACAGCGCTTGGGCGGCGGCATACATCTGGCCAACCGTGCCGAGGCGCACCACGCCGGCACGGCGCAGCGCGGCGTCGAAGACGTCGTCGTCGCCGACGATGGCCCCGGAATGCGAGCGCACGGCGCGTTCGCCGGACGGATGCTTGCCGACCTTGATCAGCAGCACCGGCTTGCAGCGCGCGGCGGCGCGCAGGGCGCTCATGAAGCGGCGCGCGTTCTTGATGCCTTCGATGTAGAGGAAGATGTTCTCGGTCTTCGGGTCGGCGACCATGTACTCGAGGATTTCGCCGAAATCGACGTCACCCTCGGAACCGAGCGAGACCACCGTGGAGAAGCCGACGTTGTTGGGCAGCGCCCAGTCGAGGATCGCGGTGCACAGCGCACCCGATTGGGAAATCAGGCCGATGGTGCCGGCGTTGGCATTGCCGTGGGCGAAAGTCAGGTTGATGCCGGCGGAGGGCCGCATCACCCCGAGGCAATTGGGACCCAGCAGGCGGACGCGATGGCGGCGGGCGTTCTCGATGACCGCTCGTTCCAGGTTGGCGCCGCGCGGTCCCGTTTCCGAGAAGCCGCCCGAGAGGACGATGGCGGCGCGCGTACCGGCACGGCCGCAGGCTTCGACGATGTTCGGCACCGTTTCGGCCCGGGTGCAGACGACGGCCAGGTCCAGGCGGTGCGGGATCGCTTCGACGCTCTCGTAGCTCTTCTGGCCGAAGACCTTTTCGTGCTTGGGATTGACGAAGAAGACCTTGCCCTTGAAACTGCTGTCCAGAACGTTGCGGACCAGGGTTTCGCCGATCGAGCCGGGCGTTTCGGAAGCGCCGATGATGGCGATCGATTTCGGATCAAGGAGCGATGTCAGGTAGTGACGCTCGTTGTTCATTTTTGCTTTCCAGGCTTGTGGCCAATGGCATCTGCTGCAATGCAACAAAGGATAGCATCGAACAATGTTATCCCGCCATCGATTAACGCAGGAAACCCGTGAAAAATCCAGTCATGTCCAGCACATTTACAACACTGGCCCCGTCGCCCTGGGTCGCGCGATTCGCCCATCTGATCCCGGTTGGCGGCGAGGTGCTCGATCTCGCCTGCGGCACGGGGCGGCATACCCGGCTGTTAGTCCGATCGGGCTATCGCGTTGAGGCGGTGGACCGCAATGCCGAGCTACTCGCGGGACTGGCAGGGGAGCCTGGCGTCACCACCCGGGTGGCCGATCTCGAAGGCGGCCCGTGGCCCTATTTCGGGCGGGCCTTCGACGGCATCGTGGTCACCAACTACCTGTGGCGGCCCTTGTTGCCGCAACTGTTTTCCTGCCTGGGCGAGCATGGCGTATTGATCTACGAGACCTTCATGGTCGGCAATGAGCGCTTCGGCAAGCCGAGTCATCCGGAATATCTGTTGCGCCAGGGTGAACTGCTCGATTTGCTGCACAAGCGCTTCATGGTCGTCGCCTTCGAGCAGGGCGAAGTCGAGCGGCCCTGGCCAGCCGTTGTGCAGCGCATCTGCGTGTGCCGACGCCGCGAGGTCAGGCTGCCAGAATCCGCGCCGCCAGTGCCTTGATGCCTTCGGCGCCGAGATCGTCGGTGGCGACGGTCAGCGCACCCATGTAGTCGAGATAGTTCTTCGCCTGTGAGCGCTGGTAGAGCGGGTCATAGTGTTGTTCCAGCAGTTGTCCGACCAGGCTGCGGAAGTCGCCCGCCTCGATCAGCGCCAGCCAGCGCGCCAGCGTTTCGTTGCTTTGCAGGCCGCGCAGGTGGCCGAGCTTTTCCGCCAGCCAGCGCGGGTCGGCGAGGAAGTAGGCGTAGTCGTGGAGCAGGAATTCGACGCGCGCCGCCACGGTCGCCTCGATGCGCACGCACGGCGCGGCGCGGATGGCGGCGATCAGCGCATCGGGCACCTGCACGGCACCGATGCGGCGGCTTTCGGCCTCGACGAACACCGGCCGCTGCGGCTCGAGCGCTGTCAGCGCGGCATGCAGGCGCGTCTCGAAGGCCTTCTGCGAAGGCTGCGCTTCGTCGGGCAGGTTGCCGAGCACCGAGCCCTTGTGTGCGGCCAGCGCTTCCAGGTGCAGTATCTGCGCGCCTTGCCCGGCGAGTGCTTCCAGGATGCGGCTCTTGGCGCTGCCGGTGGCGCCGGAGACGACGCGGAACGAGTAGCGGCCGGGCAGTAGCGCCAGCTCCGCGACGATGGTCTGGCGCCAGGCCTTGTAGCCGCCCTCGAGCCGGTGCGCGTCCCAGCCGATCTCGCGCAGGATGTGCTGGAAGGCGCCGCTGCGCTTGCCGCCGCGCCAGCAATAGACCAGCGGCCGCCACTCGCGCGGCTTGTCCAGAAAGCGTTCCTCGATGTGGCGGGCGATGTTCTTCGCCACCAGCGCGGCGCCGATCTTCTTGGCTTCGAACGGCGAGACCTGCTTGTAGAGCGTGCCCACGCGGGCACGTTCCTCGTCCGAGAGCACGGGGCAACTGATCGCGCCGGGCACGTGGTCCTCGGCATACTCCGAGGGCGAACGGGCGTCGATGATCGCGTCGAACCCGCTGAGCTGTGATACCTTTGCCAGCCCCTTCGCGTACAGGTTCGATGCGCGTTCCGACACAGCAACTCCCATGGAAAAGATAAAGCTTACCCAGTACAGCCACGGCGGCGGTTGAGGCTGCAAGATTGCGTCGGCCGTGTTGTCGCGCATTATCGCCGAATCACCCCTGAAGACGTTGCCGGCCGATCTCCTGGTGGGGATAGAGACGGGCGACGACGCGGCCGTCTATCGGCTCAACGACAGCCAGGCGATCGTCGCCACCACCGATTTCTTCATGCCCATCGTGGACGATGCGCGCGACTTCGGCCGCATCGCCGCGGCCAATGCGCTTTCGGACGTTTACGCCATGGGCGGCCGGCCGATCTTCGCGCTGGCCATCGTCGGCATGCCGCTCGCCAAGCTGCCCGAGGATGTGATCCACACGATCCTGGAAGGCGGCGCCTCGATCTGCGCCGAAGCGGGCATACCGATCGCCGGCGGCCACTCCATCGACGCGCCCGAGCCCATGTACGGCCTGGTCGGGCTGGGCATCGTGCATCCGGAGAAAGTCAAGAAGAACAGCGGCGCCCGTGCCGGCGACGTGCTGATCCTCGGCAAGCCGCTCGGCATCGGTATCCTGTCGGCGGCGCTGAAGAAGGATCTGCTCTCGCCGGCCGGCTACGACGAGATGGTGCGCTGGACGACCAAGCTCAACGTCACCGGCGCGACGCTGGCCGACATGGATGGCGTGCATGCGATAACCGATGTCACCGGCTTTGGCTTTGCCGGCCACCTGCTGGAAATCTGCCGCGGTTCGCAACTCGACTGCTCGGTCGAATTCGACCAGTTGCCGCTGGTTGGGGAGGCGGTTATGCATCTCATGGCCGGCATCGCGACAGGCGCTTCGGCGCGCAACTGGGCGAGCTATGGCGGGTCGGTGGCGCTGCCGTCCGACATGCCGGAATGGCAGCAGAAGATGATCACCGATCCGCAGACCAGCGGTGGCTTGCTGGTCGCCTGCGCGCCGGAGTGCGTCGATACGGTAATGGCCGCCCTGCGTGGCGACGGCTTCGATCGGGCTAGCATCATCGGTCGCTTTGCCGTGCCGGGAGGCGCAGCGCCGCGGCTGACTTTTACCTGAGCAGGGGCTTGAGCGCCGGCCAGACGTGGTCGAGCAGCCGGGGCTGCGCGGCTGCGGTCGGGTGCAGGCCATCGGCCTGGAAGTAGTCGATATCGGTACCCAGCGGTTCGAGCAGGAAAGGCAGCAGCGGCACATTCTCCGCACGGCTGACCGTCGGGAAGCTCTCCTCGAACTGCCGCGCGTAGACAGGGCCGTAGTTGGGCGGCAGCTTCATGCCGACCAGCAGCACGCGCGCTTTTCTGGCCTTGGCCGCCTTCACCATTGCCGTGAGGTTCATGCGCATCTGAATTGCAGGCAGGCCGCGCAGGCCATCGTTGGCGCCCAGCGCAATGACGACCACCTCTGGTTGCACGCGGTTCAGGGCTTCGTCGAAGCGCGACCGGCCGCCGGCCGTCGTCTCGCCGCTGATGCTGGCGTTGGACACGGTATAGCGCAGCCGGTTATCCTCCAGCCGCTTCGCCAGCAGCGCCGGCCAGCTCTGCTCGACGCCGATACCGTAGCCGGCGGACAGGCTGTCGCCGTAGATCAGGATCGCGGGCGCGGCGGCGGCAGAGAGCGACATGACGGACAATACGAGCAACAACAGACGTTTCCACATGACGGCGATGATCGAAGTTCAGGATTTGGGCAAGGATGTACGGAGCGGCGACGGCAGGTTGACGATTCTGCACGACATTTCGTTCCACGTGAGGGCGGGCGAGGCGGTTGCCGTGGTCGGCGCTTCGGGGTCGGGCAAGACCACGTTGCTGTCGTTGCTGGCCGGGCTCGACAGCCCGAGCCGCGGTCAGGTGCGCCTGGCCGGCGAAGAGATATCGGCGCTCGACGAAGACACGCGCGCCGCGCTGCGCGGCCGGCTGCTCGGCTTCGTCTTCCAGTCCTTCCAGTTGCTGCCGGCGCTGACGGCGCTGGAGAACGCGGCGCTGCCGCTCGAACTCATGGGCCGCGCCGATGCAAACGCAAAGGCGGCGGCGATGCTGGGCCGCGTCGGCTTGGGCGAGCGGCTGCACCACTATCCCAAGCACCTGTCGGGCGGCGAGCAGCAGCGCGTCGCGCTGGCGCGCGCCTTCGCCGTCGAGCCGAAGCTGCTGATGGCCGACGAGCCGACCGGCAACCTCGACGCTGCGACCGGCGCGGAAATCATTGAACTGATGTTCGCCATGAACCGCGAAGCCGGTACGACGCTGGTGCTGGTGACGCACGACGAAGCGCTGGCGGCACGCTGCGGTCGTGTGCTAAGGCTGGCTGCGGGCCGCCTGGTGCAGGGCTAGCCGCGCTGCGGCGACACCGCTCCTGACCGCGCCTTCGATGGTGGCCGGATAATCGCCGGCGACGTAGTCCCCGGCAAGATAGACGCCCGGCAATGCCGTCGAAGTCAGGGGTCGCGATACGCCGGGCGTGCAGGCGAAGGTGGCTCGTTTCTCGGCGATCACCCGCGTCCAGCGTGCTGCGGGCAGGTTCGGCACGATCTGCGCGACTTCCGCGTGAATTTCGGCGGCAAGCCGTTGTGCGTCGATTTCCCGGTGGCGGCGGCTGGCCGAGATGACGGCCGAGATCAGTCCGCCATGGCCGTGCGTGTGGCCGCGGTCGAAAAGCCACTGCGCGGTACCGTCGATCACGCCGAGCATGGCTTGCGGCAGGCGCACCGATTCCGGATAGGCAAGGTAGCAGGTGACGATCGGCTCCCAGGCGTAGCTTTGCAGTTGTGCGACTACGGGTGCAAGCTCAGGAAGTTCGTCCACCAATGGCGGCAGATGCTGGGGCGCGACGGCCAGGATTGCCTGCCCGTACGGGCCATGCCCATCGACCAGATAGCCGGACGCGACGTGCCGGATGCACTCGATGCGCGTGCCACGCATCATGCGGCCGCCATGCGCTTCGATGAAGCGAGCAGCGGGTTCCGGGAACAGCGACGAAAAGTCCCGGGCGGGCAGCAGCAGGTCGCTGGCGGCGCGGCCGGCGGCAAGGCTGTCGCGCAGCACGTTGAGGAAGACCTGCGCCGAAGCACGGGATGGCTCGGTGTTCAGGGCGGCGAGACAGAGCGGCTCCCAGAGGAAGCGGCGCGTCGCGACGGGTTCCTCGGCGAGCAGGGCGCCGACCGTCGTGTCCGCTGCGAGGCGGAAAGCGGCATGCCGCTGGCGGCGCATGAAGGCGATTGCCGCGAACTTGTCGGACCACGAAAGACCTCTTGCCGAGAGCAGGGCCCAGGCGAGATGCAGCGGCGCGGGCAGGCGCGGCGCATGGAGGCGGAAATGCCCCGGAAATTCGAGATGCAGC
Organism: Rhodocyclales bacterium; assembly: GCA_016235765.1. Lineage (GTDB taxonomy): Bacteria > Pseudomonadota > Gammaproteobacteria > Burkholderiales > Rhodocyclaceae > Fen-999. The sequence continues at coordinate 7,882 of JACRIZ010000067.1, forward strand.
GGCAGGCGCAGCAGTCCGTCGGCCGGTGCGCCGACGAGGCGCATCAGGCGCAGCGTCTCGGTGTAGGCGCCGACCAGGATGTGGGCGCCGTTGTCGAGCGTCAGCCCTTCGAGTTCGACTGCGCGGGCGCGGCCGCCCAGGGTGCGCGAGGCCTCGAAGACGTCGACGGCGGCCCCGGCCGCCGCGAGCTCCGTTGCCGCGGCAAGGCCCGCATAGCCGCCGCCGACGACGGCTACGCGCGCAACCACGTGCTTACGGCAATCCAGGCCTTGCGCGCCGGCGGCAGCACGATGCGATGATCCAGCACGCGGAAGCCGTCCTTCGCCACTTCGTCGAGCACGGTGCGGTAGATCGCCGCCATGATCAGGCCCGCACGTTGGGCCTTGCGGTCCGCCGCGGGGAGTTCGTCCAGTGCGCGCCGGTAGTAGTCGCGGGCGCGTTCGGCCTGGAACTCCATCAACGCCTGGAACGGCGCGGAATGCCGACTGGCCAGGATGTCGGCCTCGGCGACGCCGAAGCGGGCGAGCTCGTCTTGCGGCAGATAGATGCGGCCGCGCCTGGCGTCCTCGCCGACGTCGCGGATGATGTTGGTGAGCTGGAAGGCGAGGCCCAGATCGTGCGCATACTTCAGCGTGCGCCGGTCGGTGTAGCCGAAGATCTCGGCGGCGAGCAGACCGACGATCGAGGCCACGCGATAGCAGTAGAGGTGCAGCGCCTTGAAGTCTGGGTAGCGCGTCTGGTGCAGGTCCATCTCCATGCCGTCGATGATTTCCAGCAGCTGCTCGGCCGGCAGGCTGAAACGGGGCAGGGCCGAGGCTAGCGACTGGGTGACCGGGTGGGTCGGTCGGCCGGCATACAGTGCCTCGACCTCGCCACGCCACCAGGCGAGCGCTGCGCCGGCGACTCCGGGGTCTGAACATTCGTCGACTGCGTCATCGACTTCGCGACAGAAGGCGTACAAGGCGGTGATCGCCTGCCGGCGCTCCGGTGCGAGGAAACGGAAGCTGGCGGCGAAGCTGGAGTGGCTTTCTGCCACCTTCCGGCGGCAGTAGTCGTCGGGATTCATAGCGCCCGCCACAGGATGCGCGGCCAGTCGAGTCGCTCCAGAACCGGGCGGCGCCGGAATACGTCGTAGTCGACCGCTTCGATCTTTTCCAGGATGCGCAAGCCGCCGGCGACGATGCAGCGGATCTCCAGGCCGATGCGGCCGCCGAGCAGCCAGCCGAGCGGCTCGCCTTCCTTCATCAGCTTGCGCGCCCGCTCGACCTGGAAGCGCATCAGGCTGCGAAAGTCAGCCGTGGCGGTACGCCTCAGGATGTCCGTCTCGGGGATGCCGTAGTAGACGAGGTCCTCCACGGGCAGGTAGATGCGCGGCACCTGCTTGGCGGCGTCGATGCCGACGTCCTGCCAGTGGTTGATGAGTTGCAGCGCGGAGCAGATCGCATCCGAGTACTCCAGGTTCTTCTGGCCGTCGGCACGGAACAGGTGCAGCAGCAGGCGGCCGACGGGATTGGCGGAGCGGCGGCAATAGTCCATCAATTCGCGGAAGTCGGCATAGCGAGTCTGCACGACGTCCTGGCCAAAGGCATCCAGCAGGTCGCGGAACGGCCGCAGCGGCAGGCGATGCACTTTGATGACGTCGGCAAGGCGGCGGAACAGCGGATCATCGATCGGTTCGCCGTCGCCAATGGCGTCGAGCTGGCGCTGGTAGCCGTCGAGCAGGGCCAGGCGTTCCGTGGCCGTGCGGTCGCCCTCGTCGGCGAAATCGTCGGCGCTGCGGGCGAAGGCATAGATCGCGGCGACCGGCTCGCGCAGCGGGCGGGGCAGCAGAACCGACGCCACCGGGAAGTTTTCGTAATGGGAAACGGGCATGAACTGCGGGTCATGGGCAGCGACCAAGCATTATCGGGTAAAATCTGCGGTCGCGCGAAGGTGGCGGAATTGGTAGACGCACTGGATTTAGGTTCCAGCGCCGCGAGGCGTAAGGGTTCGAGTCCCTTCCTTCGCACCAGCCGGCCGACGCGGACGGTGCCGCAATCCATACCAGCA
>JACRIZ010000068.1 GCA_016235765.1 Rhodocyclales bacterium
GCGCTGGCGCGGCTCAAGGCCGACGGCATCGAGGTCGAGGCCTGCCGCTACGCGCCGCTCGGCATCCGCGCCAAGGGCCGCCCGTTCCTGGCCAAGCATCCGCTCTTCCTCGACGGCGCCATCGAGGTGCAGGACGAAGGCAGCCAGTTGCTCGGCCACCTGCTGGCGCCCAAGCGCGGCGAGATGGTGGTGGACTTCTGCGCCGGCGCGGGCGGCAAGACGCTGCTGCTCGGCGCGCTGATGCGCTCGACCGGCCGCCTTTACGCCTTCGACGTCGCCGACAAGCGGCTGGTCAAGCTCAAGCCGCGCGTCGCGCGTTCGGGCCTGTCCAACGTGCATCCGGTGCTGATCAGCGGCGAGAACGACACCAAGGTCAAGCGCCTGGCCGGCAAGATCGACCGCGTGCTGGTCGATGCGCCGTGTTCGGGCCTGGGCACGCTGCGCCGCAATCCCGACCTGAAGTGGCGGCAGACGCCGGCGACGGTCGCCGAACTGACGCGCAAGCAGGCCGACATCCTGGCCGGCGCGGCACGCTTGGTGAAGGCCGGCGGCCGCCTCGTTTACGCCACCTGCAGTATCCTGAACGAGGAGAACGAGGCGATCGTCGATGCGTTTCTTGCCGCGCATCCCGACTTCGCGCGCCTGTCGGCCGCCGAGGTGCTGGCGAAGCAGGACATCGCGATCGAGGTCGGAGCCGACCTGCGCCTGGCGCCACATACGCACGGCACCGATGGCTTCTTTGCCGCCGTGCTGGAAAGGAAGAAGTGAGGGCTGCGCTCGCCTGCCTGCTTGCGACGCTCTGCCTCACGGCGTTCGCCGCCGAGCCGCTGCCGGCCAAGGGGACGGTGCAGGTGTTGTTCACGCCCTGGGACGATGCCGAAGGCGCGCTGCTGAAGGTCATCGGCAAGGCCCGGTGCAGCATCCATGTCCAGGCCTTCGTGTTTACCAGCCGCAATATCGCCACGGCGATCGAGAAGGCGCATCGGCGCGGCGTAAAGGTCGAGATGCTGGCGGACGCGAAACCGGCGACCGAGAACGAGAACAGCCTGGTCCGGCGACTGCATGATTCCGGCATCCCCATCCGGCTCGAGGTGCGCTACGCTAGCGCCCACAACAAGCTCATGCTCATCGATGCGGAGGGCAGCGATCCCGTGGTGGTCACCGGCAGCTACAACTTCACCTGGTCGGCGCAGGCGCGCAACGCCGAGAACCTCGTGATCCTGCGCGGTAACGCGCCGCTGGCGCGAGCCTATCTCGACAACTGGCGCCGCCATCGGGGCGAGGCACTGCCCTACGCGGAGGTATTCCGGAAGTGAGCGCCAACAGCCAATTCGGCCTCCTGCTGGCCGATCTCTGGGCCGACCTGCAGCAGCCGGACGTGATCTGGCAGGTCGGTGTGCTCGCCATTTGCATGGCGATCGCCTGGTTGTTCAGCTATATCGTGCGCAGCCACCAGGCGCATGCGGTACCGAGCGCCACGCGGGCCGGAAAGCTCGGCCAGCGCGGCTTCAAGCGCGTCGCCTTCCCACTGTCGGCCTTGCTGCTGGTGCTGGTGGCGCGCCCGCTGCTCGGTCAATGGCATCACGTCAATTTGTTGTCGCTGGCCGTACCGCTGCTGCTGTCGCTGGCAGTGATCCGCAGCGTGTTCTTCGTCCTGCGCCTGAGCTTCAGCGGCCCCTGGCTGGCAAGCTTCGAGCGGACCTTCGCCGCCTTCGCCTGGGGCATCGTCGCGTTGCACATCACCGGCCTGTTGCCCGACCTGATCGCGCTGCTGGAAAGCGTCGGCTTTACCGTCGGCAAGCAGCGTCTCGACCTTTGGGTGATCCTGCAGGGGGTCGCGACGGTACTCGCGACGCTGCTGCTGGCGCTTTGGGCGGGGGGCACGATCGAAGGGCGCCTGATGGCCGCGCCGGGGCTCGATTCGAACCTGCGCATCGTCTTCGCCCGGCTCGCCAAGGCGGTGCTGATCGTGATCGCGGTGCTGATCGCCCTGCCCGTGGTCGGTATCGACCTGACGACGCTCTCGGTATTCGGCGGCGCGCTCGGCGTCGGCCTCGGCTTCGGGTTGCAGAAGATCGCCGCCAACTACGTGTCCGGCTTCATCATCCTGCTCGACCGCTCGATCCGCATCGGCGACCTGATCTCGGTCGGGCCGGATCGCGGCCAGGTGAGCCGTATCACTACGCGCTATACCGTTATCAAGGGCATGACTGGCGTCGAGGCCATCGTGCCGAACGAGGTGCTGGTCGGCTCGGTGGTGCAGAACGAGTCGTTCTCGGATACGCGCGTGCGGATTGCCTTGCCGGTGCAGGTGGCCTATGGCTCCGACCTGGAGCGGGCGATGGCGATCATGGTCGAAGCGGCCGTCGCGCAACCGAGAGTGCTGGCCGATCCGCCGGCCAAGGCCTTCGTCACGGCGTTCGCCGATTCCGGGATCAACCTGGAACTCGGCTTCTGGGTCGGCGATCCGGAAGAAGGTACGCTGCAACTGCGCTCCGACATCAACCTCGGGATCTGGCGCGCCTTCCAGGCCGCCGGCATCGAGATTCCCTTCCCGCAGCGGGAAGTGCGCATCGTCGGCAAGGGATGACGCGCGACGGCGACCAGGTGGCCGACTGGCGGCCGGTCAGCACGAACGAGTTGCAGCAGGCGTGCCGCCTGGCGCCAGGCACCGTGCATGTCTGGCGATTCTCGCTGGATGATCCGCCGTATCCGCAGTCGCTGCTTGCGGCCCATCTCAGCGCAGACGAGCAGTCACGGGCCGCGAGATTCGCTTTCGAGCGCGACCGGCGGCGTTTCGAATCCGGGCGTGGCGTGCTGCGGGCATTGCTCGGTGCCTATCTCGGGCGCGAGCCGGCGGCGCTGCGTTTCGACTACGGTTCGGCAGGCAAACCCGCGTTGGCGCCTGACGAGCGTGATCGCCGTCTGGCGTTCAATGTTTCGCATTCCCAGGCGTGGGCGCTGGTCGGCCTGACCGATCTGGATACCATCGGGGTGGATATCGAAGCCGTGCGCAATATCGCCGACCTCGAAGACATCGCATGCCGGAACTTCTCGCCTGGCGAAGTCGACGCCTTGTTGGCGCTGCCTGAGCACGACCGGCGGGATGCCTTCTTCCGCGGTTGGACTCGCAAGGAAGCCTATGTCAAGGCGCTGGGCTCGGGTTTGTCGACGCCATTGGACCGATTCGAGGTCTCGCTGGCCGCGGACGCGCCGACGGCCCTGCTATCGATCGACGGATCGGCCGATGCGGCCTTGGCGTGGACACTTTGTGGCTTCAAGCCACATCCGGGGGCCTGGGCCGCCGTTGCGGTGCGTGGGCGCGGCCTCGACCTATTCCCCTACGACCTGCCCGGTCTGAATGCCTTGCCGATTAGTCCGAACGTACCCACGGATACCTGATGAATTCACGGAATCGGGGTTGTAAGGCGTCAGGGCGGCCCGTAGAATCGAGCGCTTATCCAAGGGGAATATGCGCCGGTGGCAGTTGGTTCCGCGCCGCGCTTTCGCGAAGCAAGGTGGTTGCAGAGCAGTTCCAGGGAGCCAATGAGTGCGTTTCGAGATTGACGTTGTCCGGGGAAGTTTTCGGCGTGTTTGCGCCTTAGGTGTCGTTCAGGCGCTTGGCCGGCGATGAGCAACCCCTGGGTCTATCGCCCCAAGCCGAACGGGCTGGCCGTGGCCCGATTGTTCTGCTTTCACCATGCGGGTGTCGGCGGTGCTGTCTATCGGCTGTGGCCGAACGGGCTGTCCGACAGACTGGAGGTGTGCGCGGTTCAATTGCCGGGGCGAGGTGGTCGCTTGCGCGAACCGCTCATATCGAGCGTTTCCGCCATCGTCGATGCGCTCCTGCCCGCGCTGCTGCCCTTGCTCGATCGCCCGTTTGCCGTATTCGGGCATAGCATGGGGGCGGTGATCGGCAGCGAGTTCGTGCGTGCATTGCTCGAACGCGGCGGGCCGGTGCCCGAGCATCTGGTGGTGTCGGGGCGGCGTCCGGCACATGTGCCCGATCCCCAGCCCTTGCTGAGCGTCCTGGATGACGCAGCCTTCGTTGCGGAGGTAGATCGCCGCTACGGCGGGATTCCGTCCGAAGTCCTGGCGGATGCCGAGGTTATGGCCTTGCTCTTGCCCGCCCTGCGCGCCGACATCGCTGCGCTCGAGACCTTCCACCCCGGGCGCCGCGCGCCTTTGCCGTGCCCGATCTCGGCGTTTGGCGGCCATCAGGACCACCTGACGCCACGCGCCCACCTTGAAGCGTGGCGTGACGAGACGCTCGCATCCTGTCGCGTTCGGGTGTTCCCCGGCGATCACTTCTACCTCGAAGCCCAGCGGTCGCTGGTCCTCGCTGAACTGTCGGCGACGCTTGCCCCGATGCTCGGCGAAGCAACCACAGTGGAGGCGGCATGACCGAACAGCGTACCGAGGCGGGGAAGGCGGTTGCCATAGTCGGCATCGGCTGCCGATTCCCGGGCGGCGTCGAAAGCCCCGACGACTTCTGGCGCTTGCTGAGCAGTGGTGTCGATGCGATCACGGAAATCCCGTCGAGCCGCATCGACCTCGGTCATTACTTCGATCCGCGCCCGGCGACGCCTGGCCGCATGATGACGCGCTGGGGCGGCTTTCTCGACCATATCGACGAATTCGATCCGGGCTTCTTCGGCATATCGCCGCGCGAGGCCGAGCGCATGGATCCGCAGCAGCGCCTGGTGCTCGAAGCCGCCTGGGAAGCGCTGGAGGACGCCGGTATCGACGCCAGGCGCCTGGAAGGCAGCAACGCCGGTGTGTTCGTCGGCCAATGGCTCAACGATTTCGAGGCGCGCCTGTTCGCCGATCCCGAAGGCGTCGACTTCCAGATGACCACTGGCAGCGGCCGCTATGCGACGTCGGGGCGCATCTCGTACGTGCTCGGTTTGCGCGGCCCCAGCATCACCCTGGACACCGCCTGTTCGTCGTCGCTGGCCGCCGTGCATTTCGCGGTGCGCAGCATTCGCGATGGCCAGTGCTCTCTGGCCCTGGCCGGCGGCGTGAACGTGATCCTCCAGCCGCACATCAGTGTTGCCTATTCGCAAAGCCGCATGATGGCGCCGGACGGGCGTTGCAAGTTCGGCGATGCCTCGGGTGACGGCTATGTGCGCAGCGAGGGCGCCGCGTTGATCGTGCTCAAGGCACTGGATCAGGCGCTGGCCGACGGCGACCGGATCTATGCCGTCGTCCGCGGCACCGCAGTCAATAACGACGGCCGCAGCAGCGGTTCGATGGGCACCCCCAGCCGCGTCGGCCAGGAAGAGCTGTTGCGCAGCGCCTACCGCGATGCCGGTCTGGCGCCGGGCCGGGTCGGCTACGTCGAGGCGCACGGTACCGGCACACGGGCCGGCGATCCGGTCGAACTGGGAGCCTTGGGCGCAGTCCTGGGTGAAGGGCGCGCACCGGGGCAGCGGGCCTATGTCGGCTCGGTCAAGACCAATTTCGGTCATACGGAAGGAGCTGCGGGCGTAGCCGGCCTGATCAAGGTCGCGCTGGCGCTGCATCATGGCGCCATCCCGCCGAACCTGCATTTCAAGACCCCCAATCCGACCATTCCCTGGGCCGATGCGCCGTTCCAGATTCCAACGGCCTTGGTGCCATGGCCGGATGGGCATGGTCCGCATGTCGGTGGGGTGAGCGCCTTCGGTATTGCCGGCACCAATGCGCACATCGTGCTCGAGCAGGCCGCCGAGCGAGCGTCGCGCCCGGAACTGCCGGCCGTGCGCGAGTTGGCAGTCCTGCCCGTTTCGGCCGCTAGCCCGGAGGCCTTGCACGCGTTGGCGGGGCGCTACGCCGACCTCATCGGCGGCGCGCAGCCGGTGCCGCTTCACGACGTCTGCTGGAACGCGGCGTTGACGCGTGCTGCGCTCGATCAGCGCGCCGTGTTCGTTGCCGTGGATCCTGCCGGCATGGCCGATGCCCTGCGGCGCTACGCTGCGGGCGAGGCTGCCGCTGCCGAAGGCGCCGTGCATGCCGCGGCCAAGCCGAAGATCGCCTTCGTGCTGCCGGGCCAAGGCGCGCAATGGACCGGCATGGCGCGCGAACTGGCGGCGCGCGAGCCCGAGTTCCGCAGTGCGCTCGAGCAATGCGACGCTGCGGCCCGCAAGTACGTGGACTGGTCGATTGTCGAACAGCTTGCCGCGGAACCGGGGACGCCCGCCTACAAACTCGACCGGATCGACGTGATCCAGCCGGTGCTGGTGGCACTGGCGATTGCCTATGCCCGCCTCTGGCGCTCGCTGGGCGTGGTTCCCGATGCAGTCGTCGGCCACAGCATGGGCGAGGTCGGTGCGGCCTACATCGCCGGTGTGCTCGATCTCGATCAGGCCATGCGCATCATCTGCCGGCGCAGTGCCTTGATGCGGCGGACCAGCGGCCAGGGAGCGATGGCGCTGGTCGATCTGTCGATGGACGAGGCACGCGCGCGAATTGCCGGCCATGAACACCAGATTTCGGTCGCCGTGAGCAACAGCCCGCGCTCGAGCGTGATTTCGGGCGATCCGGAGGCGATCCGGCAGGTCATGGCGGGGCTCGAGGCCGCGCAGGTGTTCTGCCGCCTGATCAAGGTCGATGTCGCGTCGCACAGCCCGCAGATGGAGCCGCTGGCAGCGGAACTCAAGGCCGAGCTGGCCGATCTGCGTCCGCAGGCGGCGCAGACGCCGATCTATTCGACCGTGCTCGCGCGCCGCGCCGAGGGCGAGGAATTCGGCGCCGGCTATTGGGCCAGCAATATGCGTCAGCCGGTGATGTTCGGCCAGGCCGTCGGCAAGCTTGTCGATGACGGCGTGACCGTGTTCATTGAGCTCGGGCCGCATCCTGTGCTCCTGCCCTCGGTCGCGCAAACGGCACAGGCAAGCAGCGTCGAGGCACTCACCATTGCCTGCGGGCGTCGTGAAGAGCCCGAGCAAGCGACGTTCTTCGCGGCGCTGGGCGCGCTCTGGGCGGGCGGGGTCGAGATCGATTGGCGCCTGGCAATGGGCGCAATTCGACCACGGATTCCCTTGCCACTCTATCCATGGCAGCGCGAGCGGCACTGGGTGGCAGCCGCCGAGTTGCGCGCGTTCGGTGCCGGCGCTCAAGCGCAGCCCGTGCGGCCCGATGATGAGGCGCTGACCTGGCTGCACACGCTGCAGTGGCGCGCGCTGGAAGCGCCCACTGGCCCGGTGCCGGATTCCGTCCCGACGTCGCGGTACCTGTTGGTCTGTGGCGAACCGGTTTCAGGAACTGAACTCGCCAAGGCAATGTCGGCTGCGGGCCTCGCGGTGCAGGTGGTGTCACCGGCGGAACTGGGCACGCTACTTGAAAAGGCGCGAACCGAGGAGCTGCCGCTGGCGGGAATACTCGCGTTGGCCCCCGGCAATGCCGATGCGGCCTATTTCCCGGTGCAGGTGCTGCAAGCGTGCCTCGCCGCTCCTGGCGACGCAGCCACCAGATTGTGGTTCCTGACCAGCGGCGCACAGGCGGTGGCGGCATCGCCGGCGGCGCGGGTGGTGCCGGATCAGGCCGCGGCGTGGGGCGCGGCGCGAGTTGTCGCGGAAGAACACCCGCAGTGGTGGGGCGGCCTGGTCGATCTCGACCCCTCGTCTGCGACCGGCACCAATGCAGCGGCCTTGCTGCGGCATCTGCTCGCCGGCGACGGCGAGGATCAAGCGGCGCTCCGCAGCGGGCGGAGATTTGTCCTGCGACTGGCGGCGGAGCGGCGCGACAAGGCGCCGGCGTTCGTCTGGCGGTCCGATGCGGCTTACCTGATCACCGGCGGTCTGGGCGATATCGGCCTGCATCTTGCGCATGAGATGGCGCGGCGAGGCGCGCGTCGCCTGGTGCTGATGGGACGTACGCCGCTGCCGCCGCGCGGAGAGTGGCTGCGCACGTCGCCCGATAGCCCTGCCGGAAGGCGCACCGCCGCCGTGCGTGCGCTTGAAGCGATGGGCGTGACGGTGCATGTAGCCAGCGTCGATGTGAGCGATGAAATCCAATTGCGGGCGTATCTCGACCGATATGCCGGCGAGGCCTGGCCCGCGATTCGGGGCGTAGTCCATGGGGCAGGCAGTTTCGCCAACGAGCTGGCGGCGCGCATGGATCGGCGTACCTTCGATGCGGTCGTGCGCCCCAAGCTGCTCGGGGCGCAATTGTTGGATCGCCTGTTGCCCGACCTGGACCTGTTCGTGATGTTCTCGTCGACCGGGGCCTTTCTGGCGCAGCCAGGGCAGGCGAATTACGCCGCGGCCAATGCCGGGCTCGACGCCGTGGCCCAGGATCGCCGTGCGCGCGGCCTGCCTGCCATGAGTATCGCCTGGGGCATCTGGGCCAATACCGGATTGGTGAAGGACGAAGCCGGCGTCCGCAATGTGGCCGAGATGGCGCGGCAGGGCATCGGCAGCTTCACTCCCGAGCGCGGCGCAGCCATGTTCGCCTGGTTGTGCGGGCAGTCGCAGCCGACGACTGTGGTTCTACCCATGGACTGGGCGGCATTTCGGCGCGCGCGAGGTGGGCGCGATTTTCCGATATTCCGGGAGGTCATGGCCGGTGCTGCTGCCGATGCGCCCGGCGCAGGCGACCTCGTGGCGAGTCTTGGCAGCGCGAACGCTGCCGAGCGGCGGCAGATTCTCGACGGCGTGGTGCGCGACACGGTGAGCCGGGTGCTGAAGATTGCGGCATCGCGTCTGGACCCGCGCAAGACGCTGGGCAGCATGGGCTTGAATTCGCTGATGGCCATGGAACTGCGCAATCGCCTCGAGGCCACCCTCGGCCGGCCGCTGTCGGCGACGCTGGCGTGGAACTATCCGACTGTCGAGGCGCTGGTGGCTCATCTGGCCGGCGCTGATCCGGCAGCTCCAGCCGCTGCGCCTGCCGCGACTGCCCCGCGCACCGACAATTCCGCTTCCTTGCCCACCGACATGCTGGACGGTCTCGACCAGTTGAGCGCCTTGAGTGACGAAGACGCAGCACTCGCCTTGCGTTCACGCAGAAAGCGTTCCTGAAATCGTCACGATGAGCGATCCCACCAAGCCGCTGGCCGGCCTCTCCGCAATCAAGCTGGCATTGATGGCCAAGCAGGTCCGCCAGCAGGCGGAGCATGTGCTGCGCGCCGATCCGGTGGCGATCGTCGGCATGGCCTGCCGCGTCCCGGGCGGCGGCGATTCCCCCGAGCTGTTCTGGCAACTGCTGCGTGATGGCACCGATGCGATCCGTGAAGTGCCGGCTGATCGATGGGACGCCGATGCCTGGTACGACAGCGATCCGTCGGCCATCGGCAAGACGGTGACCAAGTGGGCCGGTTTCCTTGAGCACATCGACGGCTTCGATGCCGAGTACTTCGGCATCCTGCCGCGTGAAGCCCAGCACATGGATCCGCAGCAGCGCCTGTTCCTCGAGGTCGCGATCGAGGCGCTCGACGATGCCGGCCTGACCCGCGAGCAATTGCGCGGCAGCCGCGCCGGTGTATTCATCGCCAGCTACCACAACGACTACGCCCAGCTGCAATACAGCGATGTCGATGCGATAGATCTGCGCACGCTCACCGGCACCTTGCACAGCGTGCTCGCCAATCGCCTGTCGTATTTCCTCGATTTGCGCGGCCCGAGCATTTCGATCGATACCGCGTGCTCCTCGTCGCTGGTGGCCACACATCTGGCCTGCCAGAGCCTGCGCCATGGCGAAAGCGATATCGCCATCGCCGGCGGCGTGTCGGTGATCATCGCGCCGGAACTGCTGGTCTCGATGTCCAAGGTCGGTTTCATGGCGCCCGACGGGCGCTGCAAGACCTTCGACGCAAGCGCCGATGGGTTCGGCCGCGGCGAAGGATGCGGCATTGTCGTACTGAAGCGCTTGTCGGACGCGATTGCCGATGGCGACCGGGTGCTGGCCGTGGTCCGCGGCTCGGCAGTCAACCAGGACGGCCATTCGACCTTGCTTGCCGCGCCCAGCGGCCCGGCGCAGCAGGCGCTGATCGAAGAGGCCCTGGCGGGGGCGCAATTGGACGCCGGCCGCATCGGGCTGATGGAAACCCATGGCACCGGTACCGCGCTCGGCGATCCGATCGAGGTCGAAGCCATTGCTGCCACCATCGGTCGCCCCGCAGCGGGTGCGGGTCCCTGCCTGCTCGGCTCGGCTAAGGCCAACGTCGGCCACCTCGAAGCGGCGGCCGGCGTCACCGGACTCATAAAGTCAGTGCTGGCGCTACGCCACGAGGCGGTGCCGCCGCAAGTACATTTCCATCGCCTCAGTCCGCACATTTCGCTGCAAGGCACGCGCCTGGCGGTGCCGACCAGCCTGGTGCCCTGGCCGAAGGGCGAAGTGCCGCGTTGCGCAGCGATCAGCTCCTTCGGTGTCGGCGGCACGAACGCGCATGTGATCGTCGAAGAGGCACCGAGCCTGCCGGGCGAGAATGCGGAGGCCTCGCGCGATCAGCTTCGCGTGCTGAGCCTGTCGGCACATAGCGATGCCGCCTTGCGCGAACTCGCTGCCGCGTGGTCCGGCTTTCTCGAACGGACGCCCGAGTCGGCGGCCGATCTTTGCTACACCGCAACGCAGCGCCGCACCCATCACGACTACCGCCTGGCGCTCGTCGGCCGCAGCAAGAGCGACCTTGCCGCGCGCATCGCCGACTACCTGCGCGACGACGTGGCGACGGGTTTCGCAGCCGGGCGGCGCCCGGCGATTTCAGGGCCGCGTGTGGCATTCGTTTTCAGCGGCCAGGGGCCGCAATGGCATGCGATGGGGCGCGAACTGATGGCGTCCGAGCCCGTGTTCCGCGACGCGATCGAGGCCTGCGATCGCGTGCTGCGGCCGTGGTCCGGCTGGTCCTTGCTGGAAGCCTTGGCCGCCACCGAAGCCGACACGCGCGTCGATCAGACCGAGGTGGCCCAGCCGGCACTTTTTGCCGTACAAGTGGCCTTGGCCGCCCTGTGGAAGTCATGGGGCATCGAGCCCGATGCCGTGGTGGGCCACAGTGTCGGCGAGATCGCGGCCTTGCACGTCGCCGGCGTCCTTACTCTGGAACAGGCCATACGCGTTGTGTGGCATCGCGGGCGCATCATGCAGCAGGCCACGGGATTCGGCCGCATGGCGTCCGTGGGACTGACTGCCGGGCAGGCGGCGGAGTTGGTGCGGCCCTATGGCGAGCGCCTGAGCGTGGCGGCGATCAATGCACCGCGCAGCGTCGTGCTTTCCGGGGAAACCGAGGCATTGACGGCGGTGCTTGCCGAGCTGACGGCGCGCGGTGTGGAGCATCGTCTGTTGCCCGTGCAGTACGCATTCCACAGCGCCCAAATGGCACCATTCCAGCAGCGGCTGGCTGACGAACTCGCCGACCTGCACAGCGCAACAGCGATGATCCCGGTCTATTCGACGGTCATGGGCGGCTTGGCGGCCGACGTGAATTTCGATGCCGGATATTTCGGCCGCAACGTGCGTGAGCCGGTGCGGTTTGCCGACGCCATCCGCGCCATGGCCGATGACGGTCATACGGCCTTTCTCGAGATCGGCCCGCATCCAGTGCTCGGCAGCACGATCGCCGAATGCTTCGCGGCGCACGAGGAAGCGCATGTCGCCGTGCTCGCCTCCTTGCGGCGCGGCAAGCCGGAGCGCGAGACCATGCTGCTGGCGTGTGCCGGGCTTTACGCCGCCGGATGCGTACCGGCTTGGCATGCCTTCCAGGAAGACTTCGGCAATGTCGTTTCCTTGCCGCCGACTGCATGGCAACGCAAGCGCTACTGGCTGCGTCGGCGGCCCGCAGCCCAGTTGCCGGCTGGCGGGCCGGGGACGGCCTTGCAGGGCGCGGCGAGCGGTCACCCGCTGCTCGGGGCGCGTTTGTCGGTAGCGGGTACACGCGCGCAATTCTTCGAAGGCACTTCGGCGGCATGCGCCTGGCTGGAGGATCACCGGATCTTCGGAACCCTGGTGTTGCCGGGGGCAGCGGTTCTGGATACCTTCGCTGCGGCAGCGAGCGCCGTCGGCGGGCCGACGCCGATGCGCTTGGCGGACTTCACGATGGAGCGGGCCCTGGTGCTGCCCGAAGCCGGAGCGCCGGCAGCGCGCTGGCAGACCATGGTGGAACCGTCCGAACATGACGGATTCAATCTCGAGTTGTTCGAGGCGATGCCGCAAGCCGGTGGTGACGAACCGCAATGGCGCCGGGTGGCAACGGCGTCGGCGCACAAGGCTGACGATGGCAACGATGTGCGCATCGCGCACACGGAGGTCTCGACCATCGCACCAGACTTGATCTACGAACGCTTCGCCAGCCTGGGTGTCGCTTTCGGACCGAACTTCCGATTGATGCACCAGGTGTCGCGCGGGCCTGGCAGTGCGGAGACCTGGGTCGAATTGCCCGAGGATTTGCAGGCCGACGCTGCCGGGCATGTCTTGCATCCGGTGTTGCTCGATGCCGCATTGCAGCTTTGTTCGGTAGCCGCGGTGGCACCCGGCGACGCCCAGGTTCCCAGCCAAGTGCTGCTGCCGCTGGGTGCGGATCGCGTGCTGCTGCGGCCGTGCGCCGCGCAGCGTTTGCGGGCACGCGCCTTGGTCGTCGAAGCGGCCGAGCGTTCGCTGGTCGCCAATCTGACTCTCGAGACGGCCGACGGCGAACTTGTCGCGGCCATCGAAGGCATGCGCTTCGCCGCCGCGGACCGCAATACCTTTGCGCATCATGACGCGGTCGACCCGTGGCTGTACCGGGTGGCATGGCACGCGACGCCCATGGCGGTGTCCGCGGCCGACGCGCAGGCGCAAGGCTGGTGGCTGGTCTTTGCCGATCGTTCCGGTGTCGGCGATGCGCTGGTGGCCGAACTGTCGGCGCGCGGCGGCCGATGCCTGCGGGTCTATGCCGGCAGTGCCGCCGGACGGGCGGAGACGGACACCTGGATTGTCGATCCGACGCAGCGCGAACAGTTCGCACGCGTTTTCGATGATGCGCCATGGCGCGGTGACGGTGTGCTGCGCGGCGTAGTTCATCTCTGGAGTCTGGATGTCTCGCCCAATCCGTCGGCAACGAGCGATGTACTCGATGAAGATGATCGTGTCGGCGTGGCTTCGGCCTTGCACCTGACGCAGGCCCTGGTGGCCATGGGCGTGAACGCCGAGTATTGGTGGGTGAGCGCGGGCGGGCAATCCATCACCGGGGACGAACCGGTCGAGGCGCTGATTCCGCGGGCTGCGGGCCTGTGGGGCCTGGGCGGAGTGGTGGCGGCCGAACATCCGGAATTGCGGTTGCGGCGAATCGACCTCGATCCGGCGGATTCGCCCGGCGTCGGTGCGACCCGCCTGGTGCAGGCCATGTTGTCAGGGGCGCCGCCGTCCGGATCGCCGGCCCGCGAGATCGGGCTGCGCGCCGGTCAGGCATGGACACCGCACCTCGAAGCCTATCGTGCCAAGTCGAACCTGTCGTCACCGAAGTTGCAGCGCCTCGAAGTTCTGCGCGCCGGTACGCTCGATGGCATCGGTTTGGGTCCGATGGAAAGGACGCCGCTCAAAGCCGACGAAGTGCGCTTGCGTGTGCTCGCCGCAGGCCTGAATTTCCGCGACGTGCTGCTGGCCTTGGGCATGTATCCGGGCGGTGGTGTTCCGCTCGGGGCCGAATGCGCCGGCGTCGCGATCGAGGTCGGGGCTGGCGTTTCCGAATTTGCGATCGGCGATGAGGTGTTCGGCTTCGTGCCGGCGAGCATGGCCAGCGAGGCGAGTGTTCCGGCGGCCTTCCTGGTCAAGGTGCCCGGACAACTGAGTATCGAAGAGGCGGCCGTCCTGCCCGTGGCCTTTCTCACTGCACACTACGGCTTGCACGGCCTGGCGCGGCTGCAGCGCGGCGAACGTGTATTGATCCATGCCGCGACCGGTGGTGTCGGCCTCGCCGCCGTGCAGCTTGCGCGGCGCTGCGGTGCCGAGATATTCGCGACTGCGGGCTCCGACGAAAAGCGGGCGCTGCTGCGCTCGTTGGGCATCGCGCATGTGATGGACTCGCGCACGCTCGACTTCGCCGACCAGATTGCCGCGACGACCGCCGGACAGGGCGTGCATGTGGTGCTCAATTCGCTCGCCGGCGACTTCATCGCCGCCAGCCTGCGTGCGCTGGGCTCCCATGGCAGGTTCCTCGAACTCGGCAAGCGCGACATCCTCACGCCCCAGGCGCTGGCCCAGTTGCGGCCCGATGTCAGTTATCACGTCTACGATTTGGGTTCCGAGGCCCAGGCCAACCGCGGTTTGCTGCGCCCGATGTTCGATGACTTGCTTGGCGCCCTTGCCGACGGCAGTCTGCGCGCCCTGCCGGTGAAAGTCTTTTCGCTCGACGAGGCGCAGGACGCATTTCGCTACATGGCCCAGGCGCGCCATGTCGGCAAGATCGTATTGCGCATGCCGGCGGCAGGCGCTCAAGCACGGCGCTTCGTGTCCGCCGATGCCGCCTATCTGGTCACGGGCGGCCTGGGTGCGCTCGGCCTGCAGACGGCCCGCTGGCTGGTCGAGCGTGGCGCAAGGCATTTGGTGCTCACTGGCCGAAGCGCGCCGAATGCCGCTGCGGCGCAAGTGGTCGCCAGCCTGGAGAGTGCCGGCGTCGCGGTTCGCGTGGTGCAGGCGGACGTCGCCGATCGCGCGCAAGTCCAGAACCTATTGGCAGACATCGGGCGCAACATGCCGCCCTTGCGTGGCTTGATCCACGCGGCGGGCGTCGTGCACGACGCGGTGCTGATGAATCAGCACTGGTCCGACGCGCGCAACGTCATGCGCGGCAAGGCGCATGGCGCATGGGTGCTGCACGAAGCGACACGCGATCTGGCGCTGGACTTCTTTGTGATGTACTCCGCGGCCGGTGTGCTGCTCGGCGCACGCGGGCAGGGCGTGTATCCGGCTGCCAATGCCGAGCTCGACGCGCTGGCGCATTGGCGCAGGCGTCTCGGTCTGCCGGCACTGAGCGTGGCCTGGGGGGTATGGGCCGGGGCCGGCATGGCGGGGCAGGCCGCGGCACAAGGACGTGATCAGTGGGCCGAGCGTGGCTTGCACAAGATCGAACCCGAGCAAGGGTTTGCCCGACTCGAAACCTTGATGCACGGCGGCGCGACCTGCGCCGCCGTGCTGCCCATCGACTGGCAGCGCTTTCTCGCCAGCCTGCCTGAGGGCATGGACCGGGGCTTTTATGCCGCCGTGACGCCGCGCGGCGGCGGGGCGCGCGGCGAGGCCGCGGCGAGCGCGACGGTCACAGTCGCTGCGCGCCTGAAAGCCCTGCCCGCTGGGCAGCGTCGAGAGGCCCTGATGCATCATCTGAGCGAACGCGCCTTGCATGTGCTCGACCTGGAAGCCACCACGGCCGTGGATCCGCGCGCCCCGCTCAAGGATATTGGCCTCGATTCCCTGATGGCAGTCGAATTGCGCAACGCGCTGACGCGATCGATCGGCCAGACCTTGCCGGCGACGCTGCTGTTTGATTACCCGACACTCGATGCCTTGACCGACCACCTGGCGCGTATCCTCGGATTGGAACCGGCACATGCTGCGTCCGACAGCGCACCCGCAAAGTCCGCCGACAAGGGAAGAACCGAACTGGCCGCGCTTTCAGATGAGGACGCCGAGGCCCTGCTGCTCGCCGAACTGGGCGACGCGACGACCGGAAAGATGCCATGAGTACAGGTCAAGATAGTGTCGACGAACTGTCACCCGTCAAGCGTGCGCTGATCGAGATCCGCGATTTGCGCGCCCGGCTGGCAACGGCGGAAACTGCCGCGCGAGAGCCGGTCGCCATCATCGGCGCCGGGATGTGCCTGCCGGGCGGCGTGCACGATCTGGCCGGCTTGTGGAATCTGCTGCGGACGGGGCGTGACGCCATCACCGAGATTCCGCCCGACCGCTGGGATATCGAAGCCTTGTACGACGAGGATGCCGATGCCCCGGGCAAGATGTTCACCCGCCATGGCGGATTCGTCGATGGTGTGGATCGCTTCGACGCCGAGTTCTTCGGTATTTCGCCGCGCGAAGCCGAGACCATGGATCCGCAGCAGCGCCTGCTGCTCGAGACCGCCTGGCATGCTTTTGAAGATGCCGGCATCGCGCCGACGTCCTTGCACGGCTCGCAAACCGGCGTGTTTCTCGGCGTGTGCAACAACGACTACGGACGCATGCTGTTCGCTCATCCCGAGCGCATCGATCCGTATTTCAGCCCGGGCAATGCCGGCAGCGTGGTGTCGGGGCGTCTGTCGTATTTTCTCGGCGCGCACGGCCCGAGCATCACCATCGATACCGCGTGTTCTTCGTCGCTGGTGGCCATCCACCTGGCCATGCAGAGCCTGCGTCGTGGCGAATGCGATCTGGCGCTCGCCGGCGGAATCAATCTGATTCTGTCGCCCGAGATGAACATCAACTTCTCCACGGCCCGCATGATGGCCCGCGACGGCCGTTGCAAGACTTTCGATGCCGCCGCCGACGGTTATGCGCGCGGCGAAGGCTGCGGGGTCGTGGTGCTGCGGCGCTTGTGCGATTGCCAGGCATCCGATCGCGTGCTGGCCGTGATCCGCGGCAGTGCGATCAATCAGGACGGACGCAGCGGCGGCCTGACGGCACCCAACGGGCCGGCGCAGGAAGCGGTGATCCGCGCTGCGCTCGAATCGGCCGATCTGACACCGTCGCAAGTCGGCTACGTCGAAGCGCACGGGACGGGTACATCGCTGGGCGATCCGATAGAAGTGCAGGCTTTGGGGGTGGCCCTGGCGCCCGGACGCGATCCATCGCAACCCGTGGCGATCGGCTCGATCAAGACCAACATCGGGCATCTGGAAGCCGCCGCGGGCATCGCCGGCGTGCTCAAGGTCGTGGCAGCCCTGCAGCATCGCGAGATTCCGCCGCACTTGCATTTGCGCGAGAAGAATCCGCATATCGATTGGGCCGCGTATCCGATTGTCGTGCCCACCGCGGCCACGCCCTGGCTGCCGATCGGTGGCCGGTGGCTGGCTGGTGTCAGTTCCTTCGGTTTCAGCGGCACCAATGCCCATGTGATCGTAGAGGCCGCGCCCGACAGGGTCGCATCGGCAGGCGCAGCCATGCCGGACCGACCGCAACACGTGCTGGCCTTGTCCGCGCGCGATCAGCGCGCCTTGGCGTCGTTGGTGTCGGCTTGTCTGGAACGGCTGGCCAACACTGCCGATCCTGCAGCCGACATCTGTTTCACCGCCAACACCGGGCGCAGCCATTTCGCGCATCGCTTGTCGGTACGAGGCGCAACGGCGTCGGACTTGCGCGACGGACTGCGGGCGGTGGCCGAAGGCAGAACAGCGGCAGAGGTGGTGCAAGGCAGCAGCGGAAGCCGTCCGCGTATCGCTTTCCTGTTCACTGGGGGTGGCGCGCAATCGGCTGGCATGGCGCGCGGGCTGTATGAACATTCGCCGGTATTTCGCCAGGCACTTGACGAGGCGGCGTCGATCCTTGATCCGCTGATCGGGACCCGCCTGCTCGACGTGCTCAATGCGCCGGGCGATGCCGAGGCCCCAATCAACCTGACCCGCTACGGCCAGCCGGCCCTCGTGGCTGTGGAAATCGCGCTCGCCCGGTTGTGGCGCTCATGGGGCATCGAACCGTCCGTCGTGCTCGGTCACAGTCTGGGCGAGTATGCCGCGGCACATGTCGCGGGCGTGATTTCGCTCGAGGATGCCCTGCGCATCGTGGTCGAGCGCACCCGCCAGGTTGACACGCTGCAGGCAAGCGGGAGCATGGCGACCATATTCGCGCCGTTGACCGAGGTCGAGGCCGTATTGCGCGATACCGGCAGCAGCGCTTCGATTGCCGCCTACAATGGTCCTGAACAAATCGTGATCAGCGGACCGTCCGCCGCGGTCGACGCAGTCGGCGCGCATTTCGAAGGGCGCGGCGTGCGCGTATCGCGGTTGCGCGTGGCCTATGCCTCGCATTCATCAATGATGGATCCGATCCTGGCCGGATTCGAACGAGCCCTGGCCGGCGTCCGGTTCTGCGAGCCGCGGGTGACCTTCATATCGAACCTGACGGGCGCGCCCGCCGGACTCGATCTGATCGGACGCCCGGCTTACTGGCGCGATCATTTGCGTCAGCCGGTGCGCTTTGCGCAAAGCATCCAGGCCCTGGCGCAACTTGGAATCACGCATTGCATCGAAATCGGTCCGCACCCCGTGCTGGTGGGTATGGGCGCAGAGTGCCTGGGTGACGAGGCCGTGACCTGGCTGCCCTCCCTGCGTCGCGAAAACGACGATTGGCAGATCATCCTCGATAGTCTGCAGCAGGTCTATGCCGCCGGCGCCGACGTGGATTGGCGCGGCTTCGATGCAGGTTTTGCGCGTCGCTGCGTTTCGCTGCCGACTTACCCATTCCAGCGCAAGCGGCATTGGGCCGATTGGGCTGGTGCCATCGCCCCGATCGACATCGCGCATGCCTGGACGGCGGCGAACGCGGCACTGCGCCGGCAAGCCGATTGCGGACCGATCGGGCTTGATCTCTCTGGCTACGACGAGAAGTGGGCCTGTCTGGAACGTCTGACGGTCGCCTACGCCGCATCGGTTCTACGCGCTGCCGGAGTATTCATGGTGCCGGGTGAAGAGGCGACCGCGGAGCAAGTGCGCGATCGCCTGGGGGCCTCCGACAGCTATCGGCATTTGCTCGTTCGCTGGCTCGAGCGCCTTGTTGCAGCGGGTCAATTGCGTATTGCCGGCGATCGCTTCGTGAGCGACGCGCCATTGGCGACACCGGACCTTGCGGCGCACTGGAACGAAGCGCGGCGCATGCTCGCCGACAACCAGCCCTTGCTCGACTACATCCGTCATTGCGGCGATCTGCTGTACCCGGTGCTGACTGGGGCGCAAAGTCCGCTCGAGACGCTTTTCCCGGGTGGCGATTTTGCGTTGGCCGACGGCCTGTACCGACGTTCGGCCACCATGCGCTACATCAACGGCCTGGCTGCTGCGGGGATCGAAGCCTTTGTCGCGGCGCGACCGACCGGTCCGATCCGCGTGCTCGAAATCGGCGCCGGCACCGGCGGCACGACCGCGGCACTGCTGCCCTGTCTCCCGGTCGAGCGTACGCGCTACAGGTATACGGATGTGTCGCCGTTCTTTTTCGATCGGGCGCGCGAAGGATTCTCCGCCTATCCGTTCATTGAATTCGCCGAACTTGATATTGACCGGGATCTCGCCACCCAAGCGATTGCGCCGGGTTCGTTCGACCTGGTCGTTGTGTCGAATGCCGTGCATGCCAGCCGCGACTTGCGCGCAGCGCTGCGTCGATTGCATGCGCTGGTGGCGCCGGGCGGCATGTTGCTGCTGGTCGAATCGACGGTGCATCTGGCCTGGTTCGACATGACGACCGGATTGATAGAAGGCTGGCAGCATTTCGCCGACGACCTGCGCACCGACAACCCCTTGCTGCCCGCAAACACTTGGGTGACCGCGCTGCACGATGCCGGCTTCGATCATGCTGCCGCCTGGCCCGCACCCGGATCGGCCGCTGAGGCGCTGGGCCAGCATGTCGTCGTTGCCAACGTCGGCGGCGCAGCAGCAGCGGATACCGAACTGGCTCCCGTCGAGACCGGCGCGCACGCAGTCTCCTCGGTCACGGCGGTATCTTCGGTCGAGCAGGGCCCGGCCTTGCGCCAGCGCGTGCTCGACAGCCTGCCCGACGAGCGCCTCGAAATCCTGCGCGACTTCGTGCGCGATCGCGTTGTGGCCATCCTCAAGCTCGACGCCAACGAGCCGCCCAGCCGCAATGACCGCCTGATGGATCTCGGTTTCGATTCCCTGATGGCGGTGCAATTGCGCAACCGCCTGGGCAGCGGCCTCGCGCTCGACAAGCCCTTGCCGGCTACCGTGATGTTCGATCACCCGACCATCGACGCGCTGGCGGCCTACTTGCTCGGCCGCATCGACGCGCCGAAGGCCGTGCCGACGCTGGCCGCCGGCCCTCAACCTGCCGGCGCCACCGCAAATCCCCAAATGCTCGGCGCTGCAGACATAGCCGCGCTGAGCGATGCGGAAATCGAGGCGCTGCTGCTTTCACGCTTGGAAAATACATGAGCCACGCCAGTTCCTCGGACCCGAACGGCACCGCGTTGAACCCCTTGCAGCGAGCCTTTCTGGCCCTGCAAGAGGCGCAAGCCAAAGTTGCGGCGCTGGAAGGCGCTGCGCGTGAGCCAATCGCCGTGATCGGCCTCGGCGTGCGTGCGCCAGGCAATGTCGTCGATGGCGCCAGCTTCTGGAAGCTCATGCACGACCAGATCGACGCCATCGGACCGGTTCCGGACGATCGCTGGGATGCCGACGCGCTGTTCGATCCGGATCCGGAAGTCCCCGGCCGCATTGCGACTCGCCATGGCGGATTTCTCGGGGCCGTTGACGGATTCGATCCCGGGTTCTTCGGCATCGCACCGCGTGAAGCGCAAGGCATGGACCCGCAGCAGCGCATGTTGCTGGAAGTCGCCTGGGAAGCCCTGGAGAACGCAGGTCAGGCTCCCGACCGACTCGATCGTTCCGCGACAGGCGTGTTCATCGGCATGTGCAGCAGCGACTACGCCTACATGCAGCTCATGTCCGGGGATCGCACGCTGCTCGATGCGCATTTCACTTCCGGCATCGCACACAGCATCGTCTCGGGACGCTTGTCGTATTTGCTTGGCCTGCAGGGCCCCAGCGTGACCATCGACACCGCGTGTTCGTCGTCACTGGTCTCCGTGCATCTCGCGTGCCAGTCTTTGCGCAGCGGCGAGTCGCGCATGGCGCTGGCCGGCGGTGTGAACCTCATCTTGTCGCCCGACCTTTACATCGCGCTATCGCATTCGCGGATGCTGGCGCCGGACGGCCGTTGCAAGACTTTCGATGCGAGCGCAGACGGATTCGCGCGCGGCGAGGGCTGCGGCGTCGTGGTGCTCAAACGCTTGCGCGATGCGCAGGCCGACGGTGATCGCATCTTGGCCGTGATCCGCGGCAGCGCGGTCAATCAGGATGGCCCGAGCAGCAGCCTGACGGCGCCCAACGGGCCGGCCCAGGAAGCCGTGATCCGCGATGCCCTGGCGCACGCCGGCGTGGCACCCGCCGACGTCGGCTTCATCGAGGCGCACGGTACCGGCACCCAACTCGGAGACCCGCTCGAAGTTCATGCCCTGGGCGCCGTGTTCGGGCCGGACCGCGATCCGCAACAGCCGCTATTGATCGGCTCGGTCAAGACCAACATCGGGCACCTGGAAGGCGCCGCCGGCGTGACCGGGCTGATCAAGCTCGTGCTTGCGTTGCAGCACAAGACCATCCCGGCGCACTTGCACTTCCGCACGCCGAGTCCGCACATCTCCTGGAGCGACTGGCCGGTACGGGTTCCCGCGCAGGAGACGCCCTGGATGCCGATACGCGGGCGCCGCATCGGCGGCGTGAGCTCCTTCGGATTCAGCGGCACCAATGCGCATCTGATCGTCGAAGAGGCGCCGGTTTCGGCTGGGGTGGCCGCCGCAGAACGGCCCGCACATCTGTTGACGATATCGGCGCGCGATGAATCGGCGCTGGCCGAGTTGGCTGCGCGTCTGGCGTCGGCTCTCGAAAGCCAGCCGGACAGCGCGCTGGCCGACTTTTGTTTCACGGCGAATGCCGGTCGGTCGCATTTTGCCCAGCGAGCGGCGATCCTCGCGCACAGCGTGGCCGAGATGCATGCCTCGTTGCGTGCGCTGGCTTCGGGCCAAACCGCGGAAGGCATGCGCATCGCACGTGTGACGCGCCGCGATCCCCCGCGAATTGCCTTTCTGTACACCGGTCAGGGGGCGCAATACCCCGGCATGGCGCGCGGGCTGTACGAAACCGCGCCGGTATTTCGCGCAGCGCTCGATCGCTGTGCTGCGCTGCTGGCCCCGCTGCTCCCGCGACCGCTGCTCGATGTCATGTTCGCTGCCGATGCGGGTTCGACGCAAGCCGCTTCGAACGCGATCGACGAAACGGCCTATACCCAACCCGCACTGTTCGCCCTTGAATACGCGCTCACCGAACTGTGGCGATCCTGGGGGGTGACGCCGAGCGCGGTAATCGGCCATTCGGTGGGCGAATATGCGGCGGCATGCGCTGCCGGCGTCATGTCTCTCGAGGACGCCGCCCGGCTCATCGCCCACCGGGGGCGGCTGATGCAGGCGCTGCCTGCGGGTGGCGCCATGGCAGCGATCTTCGTGCCAGAGGCCACCATTCGTGCTGCCGTCGCTCCGCACGCGTCGCGGGCGTCTGTGGCAGCGGTCAATGGGCCAGAGCAGACGGTCATTTCCGGCGCGGCCGATGTGATCGACTCCATCTGCCGGCAATTCACCGACCAGGGCGTGCGCTGCCAACGCTTGCCGGTGTCGCATGCCTTTCATTCGCCGTTGATCGATCCGATGCTCGATGCCTTCGAGCGCGAGGCGGCGACGGCGAGTTTCTGCACACCCCGGCTGCGCCTGGTGTCGAATCTGACCGGCAGGATTGTCCAGTCCGAGGAGATCACGCGGGCGCGCTATTGGCGCGAGCATGTCCGTGAGGCGGTGCGCTTTGGCGACGGTCTCGACGCGCTGGCCGCACTCAAACTCGATGCCTATGTCGAAATCGGCCCGCATCCGACTTTGTTGTCGTTCGCCGGCACAGCCGATGGCGGCGAAGGGCCGGCGCCGGTGGTATCGCTGCGCAAGGGCAAGCCGGATTGGGAGCAGATGCTCGGTGCGGTGGCATCGCTGTATCTGGTCGGAGCGAAGGTCGATTGGCGCGGCGTCGAGCAGGGCCGGAGACCGCGCCTGATCGAATTGCCGACATATCCATTCCAGCGCGAGCGCTACTGGTTCCAGGCCAAGCCGGCGCAAGTGCGGCAAGCTTCGCGGGGGCGGGCGACCGGTCACCCGATCCTCGGCACGCGCTTGCGCAACGCGTCATCGGAGACGATATTCGAGGCGCAGATCAGTGCCGATCACCCCGGGTTCGTGCGGCAGCATCGGGTCCAGGGCCATGTGGTGATGCCGGCCACCGCTTATCTGGACACCCTGTTGGCCGCCGCGCATGACCTGCTGGGGCCCGGTCCGGTTTGGGTCGAGGACGTAGCGGTCAAGGAAGCCATGTTGCTCGATGACGACGGCGGCGAGCGCGTCGTCCAGGTCGTCGCCGCAAGCGCGCAGGACGGATCGATCGCTGCCAGTGTCAGCAGCATCGACGATGGTGCCGACGACGGAGCATCGTGGATCGGCCATGTCAGCGCGCGCCTGCGGTCCGGTGCGCCACCGGCGGTATCGTCATTGTCGCTCGACGCGCTGCGGCAGTGTTGCAGCCAGGCCGAGACCCCCGAGGCCTTCTATGCCGATTTCGAGCGCCGCGGGTTGGCTTTCGGGCCGGCATTTCGCGCCTTGCGCCAATTGTGGAAGGGCGATGCGCAAGCCTTGGGCGAAGTCGAGCTTGCGGCGGATCTGAGGCATGAGGCGGGCGTCTGGCGCATGCATCCGGTGCTGCTCGACGGATGCCTGCAGGTCATGGCGGCAGCCTTGGCCCAGGAGGCCGGCGATGCGCTGTACCTGCCGATCGGCATCGGGCGCTATTCCTTGTTGGGAACGCCGGGCAGCAAATGCTGGAGCCATGTCCAGATCCAGGCCGGTGGCGCCGAGACCCGGCGCGCGCAGATACACGTGTTTTCCGAGGCAGGCGGCTTGTTGGCCAGATTGGACGATGTGCAGCTCAAGCGCGTCGGGCGTGACGCTCTCGGTCGCCTGGGCGAGCGCTGGCTCGACGATTGCCTGTACGAAACGCGATGGCTGCCGCGCGAATTGCCGGGCACGATGCCCGGTCATGCATTGTCGATCCCCGTGCTGGCCAAGGCGGCATCGGCCGCGATGGCCGGATTGCGCGAATCTGCAAAGCTCGATGCCTATGACCGGTTCCTGCCTCGGCTGGAGGCCCTGTGTGCCGACTATGTCGAGCATACCGTCCGGCAACTCGGCTGGACGCCGATGGCCGGTGAAACCGTCATCGAGGCCGAATTGGCCGATCGGCTCAAGGTTGCGTCCAGGCATCGACGCCTGTTCGGTCGATTGCTGGCGATTCTGAATGAGGCCGGACAGCTTGAACGAAGTGCTTCGGGCTGGCTTGTGATGCGTGGCTTGGCGACCGTGCAGCCGGCGCACACGCTGGCGCAACTGCAAGCTGCGCATCCATGCGGCGAGGTCGAACTGGAATTCACCGGCCGGGTCGCCAGCGAATTCGCCGAGGCCCTGCGCGGTGAAGTCGAGCCCATGCAATTGCTGTTCCCGGGAGGCTCGCTGGACACCGCCGAGCGCTTGTATCGCGATACGCCCACGGCGCAGTTCTACAACGGGCTGATGGCCGAAGTGATTGCCGCGGCAGTCAGCGCGCGTAGCGCCGGTCGTGTCCTGCGCGTGCTCGAAATCGGCGCCGGCACCGGCGGGACCACCGCCCATGTCGTGCCGCGTCTGCCGGCCGACGGGGTCGAGTACACCTTCACCGACATCGGCCCTTTGTTCGTTGCCAAGGCGCGCGAGCGATTCGGCGCCCATGGCTTCATGCGCTTCCAGGTGCTCGATCTCGAGCGCGATCCGCAGGCGCAGGGTTTGGCTCCGGCTTCGTTCGACATCGTCATTGCTTCGAATGTCATTCACGCAACTGCCGACCTGCGTCACACCCTGGCGCGTGTTCGCGACCTGCTGGCGCCAGGTGGTCTGCTGGCGATGCTCGAAGTCACGGCACCGCAGCGCTGGTTCGATCTGACCGTCGGCTTGACCGATGGCTGGTGGGCCTTCACCGACAGCGATCTGCGCGCCGACTACGCCACCTTGCCGCGCGCAGGCTGGTTCAATCTGCTCGAGTCATGCGGGTTCGAGTCGGCGACGGCCTTGCCCGAGGGCAAGCAGCAGCATGGCACGCTTGCCCTGCAGTCGCTGTTCCTGGCGCGCAAACCCGCCGGCGCGGTTGCGCAAGCAGGCGGCAGCGACTGGTTGCTGTTTGCCGATCGGGGTGGACTCGCGACCGGACTGGCGCAGACCCTGCGCGCCGGAGGCGAACGCTGCACCGTGGTTCAGGCAGGCGCGCACTATGGGGCTGGCGCGGCCGGTAGCGCCGATGCGGTCATCGACCCGGCGTCGGCCGCGGACTATCGACGGCTGCTGGCCGAGTTGCGCACGGCAGGCCACAACATCGGCAAGGTGTTTCATGCCTGGAGCCTTGATGCGCCCGCCTGGGAGGGAATTTCGGACGGTGCGCTGGCGGCGGCGCAGACCACCGGTGTCGTGAGCGCAATGCTGTTGGCGCAGGCTCTGGTGGCGCAGGCCCCCGTGCCGTGCCTGTGGATTGCCACTCGCGGCGGACAACAGGCCGATACGGGCGATCGCGAACTCGATCCGGCACAGGCGCCGGTGTGGGGTTTGGGCAAGGCCCTGGCGCTGGAACATCCCGAATTGCGCTGCACCTGCGTTGATCTTGATCCGGACGCCCCTCTGACCGCCCTCGATGCCCTGATCGCCGAACTCGGCGATGGCAGCGGCGAGGCCCAGATCGCATTGCGCGCCGGCGGGCGGCGGATTGCCCGGTTGGCGCGCGTCCGGCGCAAGTCCGAAGTGCGCCGTCCGGATCCCTATCGGCTGGTTCCGTCGGTGCGCGGCTCGCTGGATGCATTCCAGCTCGACCCACTGGAGCGTCGCGTACCCGGGCCGGGCGAGGTCGAGATAGCGGTCGAGGCGACCGGCCTGAACTTCAAGGACGTACTCAATGTGCTGGGCATGTACCCGGGTGATCCGGGTCCCTTGGGCGGCGAATGCGCGGGGCGGGTGAGTGCCGTAGGCCCTGGCGTCACCCATGTGCGTCCGGGCGACGACGTCCTGGCAGTGGCCGGCGGCAGTTTTTCATCGCATGTGCTGGCGCGTGCGGAATTTGTTCAGGTGCGCCCGCCAGGCGTGACCGCGCCGGAAGGCGCGGCCTTCCCGATCGCTTTCCTGACGGCCGAGTTCTGTCTCGGCCATCTGGCGCGGATGCAGGCCGGCGAGCGCGTCCTGATCCATGCCGCGGCCGGCGGAGTCGGCATGGCCGCGGTGCGCCTGGCGCAGCGTGCCGGTGCGATCGTGTTTGCCACGGCCGGATCGGCCGCCAAGCGCGCGATCGTTCGCTCGATGGGCGTGGCGCACGTGTTCGATTCGCGCAGCGCCGCGTTCGCTGACGAGATCCTGGCGCTGACCGATGGTCGTGGCGTCGACCTGGTGCTCAATTCACTGTCGGGCGATTTGATCGACGCGAGCTTCCGCGCCTTGGCCCGCAATGGACGTTTTGTCGAGATCGGCAAGCGCGGCATCAAGACGCCCGAATGGGTCGAGGCGCTCGATCGCGGTCTGCGCTATTTTGTTGTCGATTGGGGCGAAACCGGTGCCCGCGAGCCCGCGCTGATCGGCGGCATGCTCGGGCGCCTGGTCGAGGAATTGCGCAACGGAGCGCTGACGTCCTTGCCGCGCCATGTCTTTGCGCTCGACGATGCGCAGCGCGCCTTCCGATTCATGGCGCAGGCGCGCCATACCGGCAAGATCGTCGTCACGCACCGTGCGCCGGGGCCGGTCACGATCCGCCGCGACGGCACCTATCTGGTGACCGGCGGTTTGTCAGGCCTCGGTCTGGTGGTCGCGCGCTGGCTGGCCGAGCGCGGCGCCGGGTGTCTGGTCCTGATCGGGCGGCGTGGCGTTACCCGGGAGGCCGCTGCGGAAATCGACGCATTGCGCGCGCTCGGCAGCCAGGTCCTGGCCGAATCGGTGGATGTCAGTGACGAAGCGGCGCTGGCGGACCTGTTGTCACGCGCCCGACGCGATGGGCCGCCCTTGCGCGGCATCGTGCACAGCGCGGGCGTGCTTGCCGATGCCGGCTTGCTGCAACAGGATGCGGCTCGCTACGCCGAAGTCTTCAAACCCAAGGTGCAAGGCGGCTATCTGCTCGATGCCCTGACCCGTGCCGATCCGCTCGACTGTTTCGTGTTGTTCTCTTCGGTGGCAGCGGTGCTCGGCTCGCCAGGGCAGTCCAATCACTCGGCAGCCAATGCCTTTCTGGATATGCTGGCGCGCGAACGGCGCAGCCGCGGGTTGCCGGGGCTGAGCATCAATTGGGGCGCCTGGACCGATGTCGGTGCCGCGGTCGACCGCGGCGTAGCCGAACGCATCGAAGCCATGGGCTTGGGCGCCGTGACGCCGGCGCAGGGCTTGCAGGCCCTGGAGCGCCTGCTCGGCGAGGATCGTGCGCAAGTCGCGGTGCTGCCGGCCGACTGGCGTCGCTATTTCGCGCAGGCACGGCATGTCGATTACGCGGGCAAGCCCTGCGTACCGGCGTTCCTCGCCGACCTGGCCAGGGATGCAGCCGGCACTGCGACGGCGACCCCTGCTGCCGGCGGCAGCGGGGATCGGGAGGCAGGGGCGACCGTGCGTCCGGTCGAGTTGCGCGAGCAATTGGCAACTGCCGCGCCCGGCCGCCGCAGGCCGCTGGTCGCCGCCTTCGTGCGCGAGCGCGCGCTGCGTGCCCTGGGTGTCGATCAGTCGCGCGCCATCGACCCGCGCGCGCCCCTCGGCGAACTCGGCCTCGATTCGCTGCTCGCGGTCGAACTGCGCAATACGCTAGGCACGGCGCTGGGGCAGTCCTTGCCGGCGACCTTGTTGTTCGACTACCCGACCATTGATGCGCTGACCGACTACTTGCTCGAAGAGGTGCTGCAACTCGGCGCGCCCGCGGCGCCGGCGGCCGCGGCTCCCGCAGGCACGACAACGCGGCCGATTAGCATGGTCGGGGCGATCGAAGATCTTTCCGACGATGAAGTGGACCGGCTGCTCGCGCAGCGTGCACGTGGCAAGGGCGCAAACCAATGAGCGATTTCCTGGACCGGATAGAGAAACTCACGCCCAAGCGCCTGGCGCTGTTGGCGCTTGAGCAGCACGAGCAGATAGAGGCCGCCGATCGGCGTGCCCATGAACCGCTCGCAGTGGTCGGCATGGCCTGTCGCTTCCCCGGCGCCGACGATCCGGCGGCCTTCTGGGAATTGCTCGCCAAGGGCCGTGACGCCATTGGCGAGGTCCCGGCGGATCGCTGGGATATCGATGCCTATTTCGATCCCGATCCCGATGCCCCGGGCCACATGTCGGTGCGCGCGGGCGGATTCCTCGCAAAGGTCGACGAGTTCGATGCCGCGTTCTTTGGCATCGCACCGCGTGAGGCCCTGACCATGGATCCACAGCAGCGGCTCTTGCTCGAAGTCGCGTGGCAGGCGCTGGAGAACGCAGGCATCGCGCCTGAACGCCTGGCGGGGACCGCCACTGGCGTCTTTGTCGGCATCTGCAATTCCGATCATTTCCATCGCCTGCTGCAGCGCGGCCCGGAAGCGATCGACGCCTATCTTGCCTCCGGCAATGCGCACAGTGTCGCTGCCGGGCGTATCTCCTATTGCCTGGGGCTGCAAGGACCGGCCATGGCGATCGATACCGCGTGTTCATCGTCGCTGGTGGCGCTGCACGCGGCAACGCGCAGCCTGCGCAGCGGCGAATCGCGGGTCGCGCTGGTCGGCGGTGTCAATCTGATGTGCACGCCCGAGACAACCATTGCTCTGACCAAAGGGCACATGCTGGCCCCGGACGGCCGGTGCAAGACCTTTGACGACAGCGCGGACGGGTTCTCGCGTGGTGAAGGCTGCGGCGTGCTGGTGCTCAAGCGTCTGGAAGACGCGCAAGCCGATGGCGACCACGTGCTCGCACTCATCCGCGGCAGCGCAATCAATCAGGACGGCCGCAGCGGCGGCCTTACCGTGCCCAACGGCCCGGCCCAGGAAGCGGTGATCCGGGCTGCACTCGCCGACGGCGGTGTGGCTGCCGCCGAGATCGACTATGTCGAGGCCCACGGCACCGGCACTTCGCTCGGGGACCCGATCGAAGTGCGCGCGCTTGCCGGCGCGCTGGGAGCGGCGCGGACCATGACGGACCCGCTGCTGATCGGATCGGTCAAGACCAACATCGGTCATCTCGAGTCGGCGGCGGGTGTCGCTGGCATGATCAAGGTCATCCTGTCGCTGCGGCATGAGGCGATTCCGCCCCACCTGCATTTCACCAAACCCAGCACACACATCGCCTGGTCGAAGTATCCGGTCAAGGTGACTGCGGCCGGGCAGCCATGGCCGCGCACCGCACGCCGTCGACTTGCGGGCGTGAGTTCCTTCGGCTTCAGCGGCACCAATGCCCACGTCGTGCTCGAAGAGGCGCCGCCGGTGGCAGCGGACGGTGGCGCGCCGGGCGCGCTGCGGCCGTTGCATTGCATGCCCTTGTCGGCGCGATCGGAGGAAGCGCTGGAGCAAGTCGCGGCGCGCACCCGTGACACGCTGGTTGGCGCTACGGCATTCGCCGACGCGGCCTACAGTGCCGGCGTCGGCCGCAGCCACTTCCACGTCCGGGCGGCGGTCGTTGCCGCCGACACGGGCGAGGCGCGCGCGGCGCTGCAGGCTTTGTCATGCGGCGAATCGCATGCGGCCTTGTTCCGGGGCGCGACCGAGCCCGGGCAGGTTCCTGAAGTCGTATTCCTGTTCACCGGGCAGGGTTCACAGTATCCGGGCATGAGCCAGAAGCTCTATGACAGTGCGCCGGTGTTTCGCGAAGTCATCGACCGCTGCGACGAACTGCTCGGTGCCGATGCGCAGGGGCGCACGCTCAAGATGGTGCTGCAGGCCGGGCCGGCCGAGGGGGCGCCGATCCACGAAACTGCGTGGACCCAACCCGCACTGTTTGCGGTCGAATACGCGCTGACCCGGTTGTGGGCCTCCTGGGGCATCGTGCCCGCGGCGGTGATTGGCCATTCGGTGGGCGAGTACGTCGCGGCCTGTGTGGCTGGCGTGTTCTCGTTGGAAGAGGGCCTGAAGTTGATCGCCGAGCGCGGTCGCCTGCTGCAGTCCCTGCCGCCTGGCGGTGCGATGGCCGCGCTGTTCACTTCGCCCGAGGAAGTCGAACGCGCGATCGCGCCATTTGCCGATCGGTTGGCGATTGCTGCAGTCAATGCCGTCGACAGCGTGGTCATTTCCGGCGATGCCGCGGCTGTTGATGCCGTGCTTGCGGAATTTGCCGCGCGCGACATTCAGGCCCAGCGCCTGCTGGTTTCATTTGCGGCGCACTCACCGTTGGTTGCTCCGGCGCTGGATGCCATGGAAGCCTGCGCGCGCTCTGTCGCCATGCGCGCGCCGCGCATACCCGTGGCTTGGAACGTGACCGGCGGCGCAGCGCTGCCTGGCGCAGCGCCCGACGCGCACTATTGGCGACGTCATTTGCGCGAGCCGGTGCGCTTCGCTGCGGGGGTTGAATCCCTGTACCGCGATGGCTACCGCGTATTCCTCGAGGTCGGTCCGCATCCGACGCTGGTCGCACTGGCGCAGCACTCGCTGCCGGAAGCCGGGCCGCTCCTGCTGACATCCCTGCGCCGGGGCAAGGACGACTGGCTCGAAATGCTCACCAGTCTGGCGCGGCTCTACGTCAACGGTGCGGCGGTCGATTGGTCCGGTTTCGATGCTGCGCACGGCCGCCGCCGCATCGACCTGCCCACCTATCCGTTCGAACGGCAGTCGTACTGGATCACGCCGGATGCGCCGCGCCAGCGAGCGGCGGGCAGGGCCACGGGTTCGACGCTGCTTGGCAATCGCCTGCCGACTGCGCTGGCGATGTTCGAGACCATACTGGCACCGACAACGCTGGACTACCTGGGCGACCATCGCGTCCACGGCGCCGTGCTGGTTGCTGGACCGGTGTTCCTCGAACTTGCGCAAGCCGCGGCGCGGCAAGTCGCCGGGCCCGGGATGCGCGGCGTCGAAGTCTTCGCGATCCGCGAACCGCTGGTACTGCCCGATGCCGGCCGCATCGTGCAGACGCACGTGGGCGATGAACTGGACGGCGTGCGCGCGTTCTCGATCTACAGCCGCGATGTCGATGGCAGTGGGGAGTGGCGCTTGCATGCCACCGGACGACTGGTCGCCACCGATGCCAGGGCGGCCGTCGCCGGCGCCGACATCACGGGCTTGTCGGCCACTCAGGATGCCCTGGGCGCCGCCCAATCCTGTGACCCCTACTACGAACGGCTTGCCGGGCTGGGCATTGCGCTTGGTCCGGCTTTCCGCAGCCTGGTGCTTGCGCATCGCACCGATGGCGAGGTCCT
This sequence comes from Rhodocyclales bacterium, assembly GCA_016235765.1. Classification (GTDB taxonomy): domain Bacteria; phylum Pseudomonadota; class Gammaproteobacteria; order Burkholderiales; family Rhodocyclaceae; genus Fen-999. The sequence continues at coordinate 31,149 of JACRIZ010000068.1, forward strand.
GGCGCAAATTGCGCTGCCCATGGCGGCTGCAACAGACGCCCTGGCCTGGGCGCATCCGGCACTGCTCGACGGCGCCCTGCAGGCCGTCGGCTTGGCGCTGCCGCCGGCCGAGGATGATGCGACCGCCTATCTGCTCACCGAGGTCGATCGCCTCGATTTGGCCGGGCCTTTGCCGGCCCGGTTGTGGTGTCACGCCCGGGTGCGCAATGCGCGCGATCAGAACCCCGCCGAGTGGCAAGCCGACGTGACGCTGCGGTCGCTCGAAGGCGGCGTGCTCGGCGTCATTGAGGGTGTGCGCCTGCATCGCGCCACGCGCGACGCTTTAGCACGCGCTGCCGGGCAGGGCGGCAGTGGCGACATGTTCTACCGTGTGGAATGGGAGCCTGCACCGCTGGTGCCGCGGGCCGCCGCAGCATTGGCGGCGCCCGAGGGGTTCATGGCCGGCATGCGCGACCGTTTTGCCTCGTTGGCGGCACGGTATGGTCTGGCGATCTACGAACAACTGCTGCCTGAACTGGATCGCTTGAGCGGTGATCATGTGGCCGCCGCTCTGCGCACCCTCGGCTTCGACAGCACCTGCGGTCGCGTCTTCACAGTGCCGGAGGAAGCCGCACGTCTCGGTGTCGTGGCCTGCCACGCGCGTTTGTTCAAGCGTTTGCTCGACATGCTGGTCGAGGATGGTGTCTTGCGTGTCCGGGGCGCCGGTCTCGAAGTGATCGGACCGCTGCCGAGTGCGGATGCGGCGGACCGCTACGAAACCTTGCTGGCGCGTCATGCGCAGACCCAGGGCGAATTGCGCACCCTGCGTCGGTGCGGTCCCGAGCTTGCCCGCGTGCTGCGCGGCGAGCAGGATCCGTTGCAACTGTTGTTCCCCGGGGGGTCGTTCGACGAAGCGCGCGAGTTGTATGTCGAGTCGCCATTTGCGCAGACCTACAATCGCGCGCTCGGTGAGGCGCTGCAGGCGGCGCTTGCCACAGTGCCGCCAGGCGCACGTTTGCGCGTGCTGGAAATCGGCGCAGGTACCGGCGGCACCACCACTTATGTGCTGCCCCTGCTGCCGGCCGACCGCACCGAATACACCTTTACCGATCTGTCGCCGCTCTTCCTCGAACGCGCGGCCGAACAGTTTGCCGCCTACCCCTTTGTCCGCCATGCGCTACTCGACATCGAGGCGGATCCCGTCGGCCAGGGTTTCGCGGCCGGTGCCTACGATATCGTGATTGCCGCCAACGTGCTGCACGCCACGGCCGATCTGCGTCAGAGCCTGGTGCACGCACAACGCCTGATGGCGCCCGGCGCCATGCTATTCCTGCTGGAAGGTGTGGCGCCGGAGCGCTGGGTCGACCTGACATTCGGCCTCACGGAAGGCTGGTGGCGCTTCGCGGACACTGACTTGCGCCCGCACTATCCTCTGATCGATCGCGGCGCGTGGCTCAATCTATTGCAGAGTGTGGGCTTCAATGAATCGGCAGCGCTACCCGACGCAACCTGGACCGCGCGTGGCGCGGCCCAGCAGTCGTTGGTCGTCGCGCGCGCGCCGCTGGGCGGTCGTCACTGGGTCGTGGTCGGCGCCGATGGCGGCGTGGGCACGGCGCTCGCCGAACTCTTGCGCGCACGTGGCGACATCGCGATGCTATTGCCGGTCGATGCGTCCGACGGAGCGGTGCCTCCGGAGGCCGATTTGGTTTACCTCGGTGCGCTCGAATTGGCGGCGCGCCCGATGGCGGACGCATCGGCAGTGCGCGTGGCCCAGCATCTGGCCTGCGACACGCCGCTGCGTTGGCTGAAGGCGATGGCACGCGGGAGCGGTCGCGCCTGGCTCGCGACGCAAGGCGTTCAGGCTGGCGTCGGAGCGGTAGTGCCCGGGGCGCCCTGGCAGGCACCCTTGTGGGGATTGGGCCGCGGATTTGCGCTGGAGCATCCGGACCGCTGGGGCGGTCTGATCGATCTCCAGGAAGGGGATGCAGCGGCGGTTGCCGCTACATTGCTGGCGGCGCTCGATGGCGCAGACCAGGAAGACCAGACAACCTGGCGCGGCGGACGACGCAGCGCACCTCGCCTCGTCCATGCACCCGCGCCGCGTCCCGCCCAAATCGATCTGGCGGGCGACGGCACGTATCTCGTCACCGGCGGCTTCGGCGGCCTGGGCCTGTTGGTCGCACGCTGGCTGGTCGATCGTGGTGCGCGACATATTGCCTTGCTCGGCCGTCATCCCGATCCGACGTCCGACGGCGTGCGTGCCCTTGAGGCCCTGGGCGCCAAGGTGTTGTCGCTGCAGGGTGATGTCGGTGACGCGCCGGCCATGGAGCAGTTGTTCGCCCGCTTGCGGGTCGAAGCCCCGCCGCTGCGCGGCGTGATTCATGCGGCGGCCGCTTTGAGCGCCGCGCCACTCGTCGATCTGACCTCAGCCCAGGTGGCCGAGATGATGCGGCCGAAACTCGATGGAAGCCTCGTGCTCGAGCGACTGACGCGCGATCCCCCAATCGACTTCCTGGTGCTGTTCTCGTCGACCACCGCCTTGCTCGGCGCTTCGGGCCTGGCGCACTATGCGGCAGCGAATGCCTTCCTCGATGCCCTGGCGGCAGCCGCCGACGGCGCGAAGCGCCGCGTCATTTCGATCAATTGGGGGACATGGGAGGTAATGCGTCTGGCCTCTGCCGAAAGCCAGCGTAGCTACCTTGCGGGCGGGCTGCTGCCCATGAGTGCAAGCGATGCGCTCGATGCGCTCGGTCGCCTGCTCGCCGATCCGCGTCCGCAGGCGGTGGTGGCGAAGGTAGATTGGGGCGTGCTGAAGGCCCTGCACGAGGCGCGCCGCCCACGGCCGCTGCTGACGCATCTGGGCAAGGTGCAGCAGGCCGCACGGCGCGTGGCGCGAACTGTCGCTGGCCCTGGCCTGGCCGAACGGCTGGCGGCTGTGCCGCCCTCACAGCGTCACGACCTGCTGGTCGACTTTGTCCAGCGCGAGGTCGCCGATGTGCTCGGCCTGGCCGGTGCTTCGGCGGTGCCTTTGACTACCGGCCTGTTCGACCTGGGCATGGATTCGTTGATGTCGGTCGAGCTCAAGCGCCGCCTGGAGCGCGGCGCCGAGCGTCCAATGCCGTCCACGTTGACCTTCAACTATCCCAATGTCGCTGCGCTGGCGCGTTTCCTGGAAACGCAACTGGCGGTCAGGATCGCCGAGCCCGCTGGCTCCGCAGCACCGGTCGCAAGTGCTGCGGCGACCTCCGTGGTGCCTGAGGCAGACGTCGATCTGGACGCCTTGAGTGATGATGAACTCGAGGCGCGCTTGATGGCCCGACTGGAGCAGATGCGGTGAGCTGGGGAGCTTCCATGGGCGAGCGTCGCCGCGCCATGCTGTTGATGGCCACTTTTGCCGTTTTGTGGGCGGCGATCGATGCGCTCGAGGGCATTCTGTTGCAGCGGTATTCGCTCTATCAGGTCCTGTGGGGCCGCTTCGCGGTCCATCTTGCCGTCATGTTGGCCGTGTGGGGCTGGCGGCAGCCGCGGTTGCTATGGGCTACACGGCGCCCGCTTTTCCAGTTCGCGCGCTCATCGCTCATGCTGGGCATGGGAATCTCCTGGATCGGCGGCTTGCAGTCGGGCATGGATAGCACGACTTTGCTGTGCGTGTTCTGGCTGAGTCCGCTGCTGATACTGCTGCTGTCCTGGATGTTCTGGCGCGAGCGGATTACTGCCGTCTTCTCGATCGCAACTTTGTGCGCTGCTTGCGGTGCTTTTGCCTTGCATCCGCCAGGCCAGTTGGCGACGGTGTCCTTGCTGGCCTGGCCGTTGGCCATGGCCCTGTGCTTCAGCCTCTACGTTGTCATGACGCGCTCGCTACGGACTGAAGGCACCACAAGCAATCTCTTCTACGCTGCATTGGGCGTCGTTCTGGCCTTGACACCGGCGATGCCGGGGCTGTGGGTGATGCCGGAGCCCCTCGACGTGCTGGTCTTTTGCGTCATCGGCGGGCTTGGTCTCGTTGCGCTGTATGCCCTGGAACGCATGGTCGCTGCCGCACCGGTTTCGGTCTCGGCACCGTTCGCCTACTTGCAGATTGTCGCCACCGCGGCGATCGCCTCGATGGCAGGACAGGAGTCGCAATACTCGACGCGCCGGCTCTTCGTCGGCCTGCTGCTGATTGTCGGCGCCGCCCTGTATCTCTGGCTGCGCGAATCGCGCTTGAGCGTTCCCGCAGCCACAACGGCGAGGACCGCACAATGAATTCTCAAGGAATCGTGAACATGCAAGAAGTTCGGGCCGACGTCAAGGATGGGGCCACTGCCGATCGCCGCAGTTTGTTGCAGAACGCACTTGCCGCGATCGAACGACTGCAGGACAAGCTTGACGCGGTTGAGCGCGCCAGGCATGAGCCGATCGCCGTCGTCGGCATGGCGTGCCGTGTGCCCGGCGGGGCTGAAGATCCCGATGCGTTTTGGCAATTGCTGGCCGAGGGGCGTGACGTGGTGGGCGAGGTTCCGCCAGACCGCTGGGATGTCGATGCCTATTACGATCCGGATCCCGGCAAGCTGGGCAAGACACATATCAAAGCGGGCGGTTTTCTTTCGAACATCGATCACTTCGAGCCGAGTTTCTTCGGCATGTCGCCGCGCGAGGCAGCCGGCGTCGACCCGCAGCAGCGACTGCTGCTGGAAGCCTCATGGCACGCGCTGGAAGACGCGTGTATTGCCGCCGGTCAGCTCGACGCCAGCTTGACCGGAGTGTTCTTCGGCATCACATCGATGGACTATTCGCAGCGCATCGACGTGGCCGACCCGGCGCGCAGCGACATCTATCTCGCCACGGGAACGGCACTCAATGCCGCAGCCGGACGAGTATCTTTTACTTTCGGATTGCGCGGCCCCAGCATGGCGATCGACACCGCCTGCTCGTCGTCGCTGGTCGCGATTCACACCGCGTGCCAGAGCCTGCGCGACGGCGAATGCAATCTGGCGCTGACCGGAGGCGTCAATGCCATCCTGTCGCCGGATCCTTTCGTGTTGTTCTCGAAATGGGGCATGCTCTCGCGGGACGGGAAGTGCAAGACGTTCGATGCGTCGGCCAATGGCTTTGTGCGTGGCGAAGGTTGCGGAGTCATCGTGCTCGAGCGTTTGTCGGACGCGATCGCCAACGGACGTCGCATCCTGGCCGTGATTCCGGGCTCCGCGATCAACCAGGATGGCCGCTCCAGCGGCCTGACGGTGCCCAACGGGTTGGCGCAGCAGGAAGTGGTGCGTCATGCGCTGTCTGCGGCACGACTCAAGCCCACCGACGTCAGCTACGTGGAAGCCCATGGTACCGCCACATCGCTGGGCGACCCGATCGAAGTGGAAGCACTCGCGGCGGCATACGGCGAAGGGCGCGGCCTGGACCAGCCATTCGAGGTGGGCTCGGTCAAGTCCAACATCGGGCACCTCGAGGCTGCTTCCGGCGTCGTCAGCATCATCAAGCTGGTGAAGGCGCTGCAGCATAGGCAGATCCCGGCCAGCCTGCATGTCAAGTCGCTCAGTCCCGCCATCCCCTGGGACACCATTCCGGTCCGCGTGAGTACGCAATTGCATGACTGGCAGCCGCAGGGCGGGCGTCGAATTGCCGGCGCCAGCGCGTTCGGCTTCACCGGCATGAATGCGCATGTGCTGGTCGAGGAGGCGCCGCACCGCCAGTCTGCGGCGGCGGGCGTGACCGACCGGCCGTTGTTCGCGCTGCCCTTGTCGGCCAAGAGCGATGCGGCGCTTGCCGCGCTTGCGACCCTATACGCTGATCATCTGGAGCGGATTCAGACGCAGTCATTGCGCGACATCTGCGCGACTGCGGCCATCGGGCGTTCGCATTTGAGTCTGCGTACCTTGCTCGTGGCGCCGGATCGCGACACGATGGTCGCCCTGCTGCGGGCTACCGCCGATGGCACGGGAACTGCAGTACGCGGCACGGTGGCGGCCAGTGGCCGCCACCGCGTCGCCTTCCTGTTCACCGGCCAGGGCGCCCAATATGTCGGCATGGGTCGCGAGCTGTACCAGACCGAGCCGGTCTTCCGGGAGGTCCTCGATCGATGCGCTGCGGTGCTGGATCCGCTGCTTGGCCGACCCTTGCGGGAGGTGATGTTCGAAGAGACTGCCGGCAGTCTCGACCAGACCGGATTCACGCAGCCTGCACTCTACGCAATCGAGGTGGCCTTGGCGGCCTTGTGGCGCAACTGGGGCATCGAACCTTCGGTGGTGATCGGGCACAGCGTGGGCGAGTTTGCCGCCGCCGCCGTGGCGGGTGTGTTCAGCGTCGAGGCAGGCGCACGCCTGATCGCGGCGCGCGGCCGCTTGATGCAGGCACTGCCCGCGGGCGGCTCGATGGTTTCGGTGGAAGGCGATACCGCCTCCGTGCAGCGTGAGGTCGCGGCGTGTTCTGCCCAGGTGTCGATTGCAGCGTTCAATGCACCGGGCAATGTGGTGATTTCCGGAGCCAGCTCCGAGGTCGAGGCGATCGCTGCGCGACTCGGCGGGCAAGGATTGCGCACGCAGGCGTTGCAAGTCTCGCACGCCTTTCATTCGCCACTGATGGCGCCAATGCTCGATGAATTCCATCGTATCGCCGCGCAAGTCGTGCATTCGGCGCCCGCGCTAACCTGGATATCGAACCTCACCGGCGCACCCCTCGATTGGGCCGATTGGGGCACGCACATGGCCGACTATTGGACGCGCCATGTGCGCGAGCCGGTGGCGTTCGAACGGGGAATGGCGACGCTGGGCGGGTGCGCGTGCGATGTGCATCTCGAGATCGGTCCCAATCCGACGCTTATCGGCCTGGGCAAGCAATGCCTTCCCGATACGACGGCCATCGAGTGGTTGCCCTCGCTAAAGCGCGTCAGGCCGCCATGGGAGCAGATGCTGGACAGTATTGCACGCCTGTATGTGCGTGGCGCCCGACTCGACTGGCAGGCGTTCCACGGCAGGGCCGCTGACCATAGCCTGGAGCTTCCGATCTATCCGTTCCAGCGCCAGAAATTCCTGATTCCGTTCGCCCCCAAGGGAAGCCGGCGGGTGGCCGATACGGTACATGAATTGCTGGGACAGCGCCTGAGCGTGGCCGGCGTGGCAGCGCAGTTCGAGCAGTTGATCGACAAGGCGACTCCGGCCTGGCTCGGCGATCACCGCATTGCGTCGGAGGTTGTGATGCCGTCGACGGCTTATCTCGAGGCGGCCCTCGCCGCCGGCCGTCAAGTGCATGGCAACTCCGTCGCCACGCTCGAGGGTGTGGAGGTGGGCGAGGCGCTGGCACTGCGCGACGGCGAGCAGCGCGTGCTGCAAGTCGCCGTTGAAAAGGCGGCCCCCGGAAGCCATGCGCGAGTCCGCATGTTCAGCCGCGATGCCGTGCGTGACGACGCCGAGTGGATCCTCAATGCCACGGCTACACTGGTGCCGCACGACGCTGCGTCGACGCCGACCGAGCCGCCGCTGGCGGAGATCGCGCCCACCTTGGTCACGCCAGTCGAGGTTGGCCCCTTTTACGACAAGCTCCGCGGTCTGGGAGTGGATTTCGGCCCCGGGTTCCGCTGCATGAAGCGCGTCTGGTGTGCAGCGGGCGCGGCGCTGGGTGAGATCGAGCCAAGTGCCGGTGTGCTGGCGGACGCCGGCAAGTACCTGATGCATCCGGCGCTGCTCGATGCCTGCTTCCATGTTGCGGCAGTGGCGATCGACAGCCTGCCCGGCGCCGACGAAGGCCGCATGTACCTGCCGATCGGTGTCGACCGTTACCAATGGTTTGCCAGTCCGACCACGACGCTGCGCAGTTATGCCACGGTTCGCCCGGCTGCCATGCGCGCCGACATGCTGGTGGTCGACATACGCATCGAAGCACTGGACGGGGCGCCGGTCGCACGGCTCCAGGGACTGCGGTGCCGCCGTGCGAGTCGCGACATGTTCCGCCAGCGCGTCGAAGCGCAGGTGGCTGGATGGCTTTATGAACTCGCGTGGCAGCCGCACGCTTTGGTGTCGCGGCCTGCCGGAGGCCGGCGGGAGGGCACTTGGCTCATATTCGACGAAGGGGCTGGCCGAGGCCGGCGCCTGGCCGACGAAATCGTGCAGCGCGGCGGCAAGGCCATTCGCGTGCTGGCGCGTGCGCCGGGAACAACGCAGGAAGATGCGCTTGTGTGCGACCCCACCCTGTCGGCCGACTATGCGCGAGTACTTGCCACCGTCGGCCGGCTTGCGGGCGTGGTGTCCTTGTGGCCGCTTTGCGTGCCGGCCTTGGGTGCAGACGATGTGCCCGGCGGCGGCCAGGGCATGGGTACCGACGCCGCGCTCGTGCTGTTACAGGCCCTGGCAGTTGCCGCGCCTTCGGGTTCGCCGCCGCGGATCTGGATCGTGACCGCCGGCAGCCAGATTGTCGACGGGACCGAGACACTGCGCATCGAGCAGGCGCCTGTGGCCGGCATGGTGCGCGTGGCGGCGACGGAGCACCCAGAAATGCGGGTCTCACTGATCGATCTCGACCCGCAAGGGCGGTCGGACGACGCCCGGTGGCTCGCCGACGAAGTGATCGCCGATGACGAAGAGGCGCAAGTCGCGGTGCGCAAGGGCGTCCGCTGGATCGCGCGCCTGGCGCGCAAACCGCGCCACGTTGCACCGCATGTCGATGATGCGCCGATCCGCCTGAACATCCGCGAGCGCGGCACGCTTGAGAACCTGTTCATCGAGCCGGCCGAACGTCGCGCGCCCGGGCCCGGGCAGGTCGAATTGCGCGTGCGTGCGAGCGGGCTGAATTTCCGCGATGTACTGAGTGTGCTGGGCATGTATCCGGGAGAACTCCGCCTGCTTGGCAGCGACTGCGCCGGCGAAGTGACAGCGGTCGGCGAGGGCGTAACGCAGTTCGCCGTCGGCGACCGCGTCGTGGCGATGGCTGAAGGAGCGTTCGCGAGCCACGCCACCACGCGCTGGGAGTTCGTGGCCCCGCTGCCCGGTGGGCTCGACTTCGAACAGGGCGCGGCGATCCCGACTGCCTACCTTACCGCGGAAATTACGCTGAATCTCATCGGCAGGATGAAGTCGGGCGATCGGGTGTTGATCCACTCGGGCGCGGGCGGTGTCGGTATGGCGGGAATTGCCCTGGCCCGTCGCGCGGGCGCTGAAATCTTCGCCACTGCCGGCAGCCCCGAGAAGCGCGCGGTGCTCACGAAGCTGGGTGTGCACCATGTGCTCGACTCGCGCAGCACGTCATTCGGCGACGAGGTCATGCGGATCACCCATGGCAAGGGCGTCGACATCGTGCTCAACTCGCTGGCCGGCGCGCTGCTCGACAAGAGCTTCGAATGTCTGGCGGAGGGCGGAACGTTCCTTGAGATCGGCAAGCGCGGCGTGTGGTCCCACGAGCGTGTGGCTGCACTCAACCGCGGCATTCGCTATCACATCGTCGACTGCAACGACAACGCGCGTGATACGCCCACCGTCGTCGGAGAGATCTTTGCGCGTGTCCTGCGCGATATCGAGGCGGGCGTCTTGCCGTGGCTGCCTTGTACCACCTTTCCTTTCGAGACCGCTGCCGACGCATTTCGATTCATGGCACAGGCCAAGCACATCGGTCGCGTGGTGTTCCGCCACCGTGTCGTCCCGAGACCCCTGGATCCGGTGGTTCGATCCGATGCCACCTATGTCGTGACCGGCGGCCTCAAGGGCCTGGGTCTGCTGGCGGCACAATGGCTAGCCGCTGAAGGCGCGCGCACCCTGTTGCTGGTCGGGCGCAGCAAACCCGATGCGACCGCTCAGGCCGCCATTGAATCGATGACGGCAAACGGCACGCGGGTTGTCTGCGCAGCGGCCGACATTGGGACGTCCGCGGGAGTCGATCAGGTGTTCGCCGGCCTGGGCGACGGGCTGCCGGCCTTGGCGGGGCTGGTTCACTGTGCTGGGGTGCTCGATGACGGCGTTATCGCCAGACAGAGCCCCGAGCGCTTTGCCAAGGTCATGGCGCCCAAGGCTGACGGTGCCTGGCGTCTGCATTGCGCACTGGAGAAGCACGGCCATCGCCCCGACTTCTTCGTGCTGTACTCGTCTTTGTCGGCGATCCTTGGTTCGGCAGGGCAAAGCAACTATGCGGCGGCCAATGCGTTCCTTGACGCATTGGCACATCGGCGCCGTGCTGCCGACCAGGCTGCCACCAGCATCAACTGGGGTGCATGGAGCGACGTCGGCATGGCGGCGCGCGGCAGTGTGATGTCGCGCGCGGCGGCGCAAGGCGTGGGTGCCTTGTCACCGGTCGAGGGCATCCGGGCCTTGAGTATGGCCTTGCGTGACAATGTGACGCAAGTGTCGGTCGCGCCAATCGATTGGGCGGTACTGGGAAAGCAGTTCGGTGCGTTGCGAGTGCCGCCGGTGCTGCGTGACCTGGTGAGCGAAGCCGATGTCCGTTCGGCCGGTGAGCGCGGCACCCCGCAGGCGAGCAGCGGCAGCGTCGATTTCAGCCGGCTCGGACCGCAGGATCGATATGCGCAAATCGTCAAGCTGGTGCGCCGCGAACTTGTAAATGTGCTCGCGCTCGGCGGAGCGGCAGACGCAATTGCGCCTGACCAGCGATTCAGCGACCTCGGGCTCGATTCGCTCACGTCTGTCGAACTGCGCAATCGGATTCAATCGGCCCTGGGGCGAAGCGTTCCGCCGACGGCGGCCTTCGATTGGCCGACCGTGGTCGAGCTCGCGCGCAACCTCGATGCAATGTTTGCCGTGGCGCCGGTCACCGACGGGCAGTCGGCCGCCGTCGTCGAGGAGTCAGGCCGGGAGAACATCACACTGTGACCAGTACCGCCGAGTTGCTGGATCGTTTGCGTTCCCTTGACGTTCGTCTCGCGCTGGAAGGTGATCGCCTTGGTGTCAATGCACCCAAGGGCGCGCTGACGCCGGAATTGCGCGAGGAGCTGGGACGCCGCAAGGAGGAGCTCAAGGCGTTTCTGGCGGCGCAGGGCAGCCGGGGCGCGACGTCGGCGGCGGGCAAGGCGCCGCCAGTCCTTGAACGGGTGATGCGCCAGCCCGACATGCCTGTCTCGCATACGCAACGGCGTCTGTGGTTCATCAAGCAGATGGATCCGCACAGTCATGTCTACAATGTGCCTGCCGCGCTGCGGCTCGAGGGCAAGCTTGATGTGGCTGCACTCGAACGCACGCTGGCGGCATTGGTCGCAAGGCATGAGTGCTTGCGCACCCGCTTCCTGGCGATTGACGGGACGCCGCGCTGCGCAGTCGACGAGCAGGCCGCGGTGACGCTCGAATATCTCGATCTGAGCGCCTTGCCCAAAGCGGAGCGTGAGCCGGCTGCGCTGGACGCAATGGTGGCCACGGCGGAACGCCCATTCGACATTTCACGAGCACCGCTGTTGCACGCCATGCTTGTCCGCATTGCGAGCGATTCGCACATCTTCCTGTTTGTGCTCGATCACATCGTCGCCGACGGCCTTTCGCTCGGCATCTTCTTGGGCGAGTTTCAAGAGCTGTATCGGCGCGACGTCACCGGCTCGGGCGCGCCGCTGCCTGACTTGCCGGTGCAATACATCGACTATGTAGACTGGGAGCGCCGCACGTTCGCGCTAGGGGCAATCGACGAGCACCTGGCGTTCTGGAAAAAACAACTGGCCGGTGTTCCGTCCTTGCTGGCTCTGCCCACCGACCGTCCGCGCCCCCCGGTGCAGACGATGCGCGGTGCGCGAAGTGTCGTGCAACTTTCGCCTGAGCTCAGCCGGCAGATCAAGGCACTTGTGCGGGACGAGGCCACGACCCTGTTTGTGGTGCTGTTGACGGCATTCCAGGTGCTATTGCACCGCTACAGCGGCGAAACCGACCTGGTCGTCGGGTCGGCGATCGCCAATCGCGGCCGCTCTGAAATGAAGCACGTGATGGGCTACTTTGCCAACAACATCGTGCTGCGTGGCGACCTGTCGGGCAATCCGTCCGTGCGCGAGTTGCTTGCGCGTTCGCGCGCGATGGCGCTGAATGCCTATGCGCATCAGGACATGCCGTTTGATATGCTGGTCGAGACACTCGCCACGCGGCGCGAACTGAATCACTCGCCGCTCTTCCAGGTGATGTTTGTCTTGCAGAACCTCAGTCTGGGCGCCTTCGAACTCCCGGACCTGGCTTGCGAGACCTTGGAGCTGCCCGTCACGACAGCGCGCTTCGATCTCACGGTCGATGTGTGCGATCTGCAGCAGCACGGATTGCGTGTCTATTTCGAGTACAACACCGATCTCTTCGATGCAGCCACGATCGCACGCATGCAGCGACATTTCGAGCGCCTGCTCGAGGGTATCGTCGCCATGCCCGATGTGCCCATCAGTGACCTGCCGATCCTCTCGGACGAGGAACTGCGAGGCTTGCTGCACGATTGGAACCACACTGCGATCGAGTATCCGCGCGACCAGACAGTGCACGGCCTGTTCGAGCGGCAAGCGCGCAGTACGCCGGACTCAATCGCGCTCATATTCGAGGGCGCCGAACTCACCTATCGCGAACTCAATGTGCGTGCCAATCGGGTAGCGCACTACTTGCGCGAACTCGGCGTCGGGCGCGAGTCCCTTGTCGGCGTGTGGCTGGACCGATCGGTGGACATGGTCGTGGCGCTGCTCGCGGTACTCAAGGCGGGTGGCGGGTATGTGCCGCTCGATCCCGCGTTTCCGCGCGATCGCATCGACTACATGATGGCCGATGCCGCCCTGACCGTGGTCCTCACGCAAACCCGGCTGGCGGAGGGACTCGCCAGCGAAGGGCCGCGTGCGGTATGCATGGACGGCGATGTGGAGCGATTTGCGCGCATGCCGGCCGACAACCCGGAACCCGTGGCCGCAGCTACCAATCTCGCGTATGTCATCTATACCTCGGGTTCGACGGGTCGGCCAAAGGGCGTTATGCTCGAACACCGGTCGGTCGTGAATTTCCTGTTGTCCATGCACCGCGAACCGGGTATTACCGCGCAGGACCGATTCGTCTCGGTGACGACGCTGTGCTTCGATATCGCGGGCCTCGAAATCCATGGGCCGCTGACGGTCGGCGGTACCGTGGTCCTGGCGTCGCGCGCCACGGCACTCGACGGCCTTGGTCTTGCCGAGCTCCTCGATCGCACTGCCGCCACCTTGTTGCAGGCAACGCCGGCCACCTGGCGGCTCCTGCTCGATAGCGGCTGGCGTGGCCGACCAGGCCTCAAGATGTTGTGTGGTGGAGAGGGCCTGCCGCGCGACCTCGCTGGCAAATTGCTGGCGCTGCCCGGCGAGTTGTGGAACATGTATGGCCCGACCGAGACGACGATCTGGTCGACGCTATGGCGTGTCAAGGACACGGCGCGTGCCGTGCCCATCGGCCGGCCGATCGCGAACACGCAGGTCTACGTCCTCGAATCTTCGGGTTTGCCCGCACCGATAGGCGTTGGCGGCGAGCTTTGCATCGGCGGTGACGGCCTGGCGCGCGGCTACCGGAATCGCGATGACCTGACCGCGGAAAAGTTCGTGACCCTGGACCTGCCGGGCGTCGGCAGCACGCGCGTGTACCGGACCGGGGATGTCGTCCGCTGGTTGGCCGACGGCCGGCTCGAGTTCGTCGGCAGACGAGACCACCAGGTCAAGGTGAGGGGGTTTCGCATCGAGCTCGGCGAGATCGAGACCGTGCTGGCAACTCATGACGGCATCAGGGACTGCGTTGTCCACGTGCGCGAGGACACGCCAGGCGACCAGCGGATGGTGGCATACGTCGTGATGGCGACTGGGTTGTCCATCGATGTCGAAGCGGCCCGGACTACCTTGCGTGCGCGGCTGCCGGAGTACATGATTCCGAACAATTTTGTCGTACTGGATGCCTTGCCGCTGACGCCCAATGGCAAGGTCGATCGCCGGGCCCTGCCGGCGCCGAATCCGCAAGCAGCGACCGCCGTCGATTCCGGGAGCGATGCCCTGATGACGCCGGTGCAACGCCAGGTCGCGCGCCTGTGGCAGGAAGTCCTTGGACTGGAGCGCGTTGGCCTGCAGGCCAATTTCTTCGATCTGGGCGGTCATTCGTTGCTGCTGGTCAAGCTACAATCTGCGTTGCGGCGGGAGTTTGGCCGCGAGTTGCCTTTGGTCGAGTTGTTCCAACGCACCACAGTGGCGGCTCAGGCCGAGGGGCTTTCGGCGCCGTCGGGATCCGATGCGGCATTGAGACGGGCGCAGGCGCGTGCCGCAAAGCAGGTTCTTGGTTGAGAGAATGACCATCACCCACACATTCCCGCCGCACGCGATAGCCATTGTCGGACTGGCCGGACGTTTTCCCGGCGCGCGCGATCTGGACGAGTTCTGGCAGAACCTGAAGAGCGGCGTCGAGTCGCTGGCGCCGTTCAGCGATGCCGACCTCGATGCGGCGGGCATCGCGCCGGCGCTGCGCAACGATCCGAACTATGTCCGGCGCGGCACCGTGCTCGAAGGCGCGGACTTGTTCGATGCGGCCTTCTTCGGCATCTCGCCGCGCGAGGCGCAGATTCTCGACCCGCAGCAGCGCATCTTCCTCGAGTGTGCGTGGGAGGCACTCGAGCACGCTGGCCATGGCCCGGGCACCTTCGATCAGTCGGTGGGTGTCTATGGCGGCATGAGCATGAACAGCTACCTGATTGCGCAGGTCCTGCGTGACCCGGCACTGGTCGCCACGGTCGGCGGCTATCAGTTGATGCTGGGCAACGACAAGGACTTCCTGTGTACTCGCGTGTCGTACAAGCTCGACCTGCACGGGCCAAGCATGACGATCCAGACGGCATGCTCGACCTCGTTGGTGGCCGTCCAGGTCGCGTGCCAGGCGCTCACACGCGGCGAATGCGACATGGCGCTCGCGGGGGGCGTATCGCTATCGTTTCCCCAGCGCGGCGGCTACCTCTACCAGGAAGGCATGATCCTCTCGCGTGACGCGCATTGCCGGCCCTTCGATGCGAACGGCGGAGGCACACGCGCGGGCGCCGGCTGCGGGATCGTCGTGCTCAAGCGCCTGACCGATGCTGTTGCCGATCGCGACACCATACATGCGGTGATTCGTGGTGCCGCAATCAACAACGACGGCGCCGGCAAGGCGGGCTATACCGCGCCCAGCGTCGACGGCCAGGTCGAAGCGATTGCCACCGCGCAGATGCTCGCCGGCATCGATGCACGCAGCATCGGCTATATCGAGGCGCACGGTACCGGCACGCCGCTCGGCGACCCGATCGAAATCGCGGCGTTGAGCCAGGTGTTTCGCGCCACCACATCCGATACAGGCTTTTGCCGGCTGGGGTCGCTGAAGGCCAATCTCGGCCATCTCGACGCGGCGGCTGGTGTCGCAGGGCTGATCAAGACGGTGCTGGTGCTGCAGCACCGGGAAATCCCGCCGTTGGTGAATTTCACTGAGCCAAACCCGCAACTCGATTTGGCGCACAGCCCGTTTTGCGCCAGCGCCGAGGCCAGCCCGTGGCCCGCCGGACCCGAGCCGCGCCGTGCCGGCGTAAGTGCGTTTGGGATTGGCGGTACCAACGCACACGTTGTGGTCGAAGAGGCGCCGCAGGTCGACCAAAGCCAAAGCGCATCGGGGCGAAAGGAACAATTGCTCGTGGTTTCGGCGCGGAGCGCCACTGCACTGGATGCTGCCTCGGCGCGCCTGACGCAACATCTGCGCCGGCATACCGATCAGGCGCTGGCCGATACGGCCTGGACCCTGCAGGCGGGGCGTCATGCGTTTGCCCATCGGCGCATCGTGGTCGCGGCAGATCATGCGGCCGCGATCTCCAGTCTCGGCGAATCGCAGCATCCGTCGGTGTTTGGGGGTTTGCACGAAGGCGGCGCGCGACCGATTGCGTTCCTGTTCAGCGGGCAGGGCAGCCAGTTCGCCGGCATGGGCGCGGGACTCTATCAAGGCGAGCGGGTTTTTCGCGAAGCGGTAGATCAATGCGCAGAGCTGCTGCTGCCGCATCTTGGATTGGACCTGCGCTCGGTCATGTACGCGCCGTTCGGCGACACCCGTATCGATGAAACGCATCTTGCGCAACCTGCGCTCTTCGTCACGGAATACGCCTTGGCCATGCTTTGGCAGCAATGGGGCGTTCGCCCCGCCGCCCTGCTTGGCCACAGCATTGGTGAATACGTGGCGGCTCATTTGGCCGGCGTGTTTTCTCTGCGAGATGCGTTGGCCGTCGTGGCGGCGCGCGGGCGCCTCATGCAGGAGCTGCCCGCGGGGCGCATGGCGGCGGTGCACCTCGGGAGCGGCGACCTGGCGGGACTGGTCGACGCGAGCGGCGTCGAAATCGCGGCAGCGAATGCCCCCGGTCTGTGTACCGTCTCGGGCCCGAGCGACGCGGTTGCGTCTCTGCTCGAGCGGCTGGGCACCCGGGGCATCGAGTCACGCGTGCTTCATACATCGCATGCATTTCATTCCGCAATGATGGAGCCGGTGCTCGAACGCTTCACCGAAATCGTGGCGGGTGTGCAACGCCACGCGCCGAGCCTGCCCTATGTATCGAACTTGACGGGAACCTGGATCAGCACCGAGGAGGCATGTTCGCCGGCCTATTACGCCCGCCACTTGCGCAACACGGTGCAGTTCGAGTCCGGACTGCGCACTCTGGCCGCGAATCCAGCGCTGCATTTTCTCGAGGTCGGCCCAGGCACGGCCTTGGCGTCGCTCGCGCGCATGTGCCTCGGCAAGGACGGCACCAAGCGCGTGCTCGCGTCGCTCGGACGTGCGGACGAGAATCGGCCCGACGTGCCGGCCATGCTCGAAGCCGCGGGGCGCCTGTGGCTGGCGGGTGTGCCGATCGACTGGCGGGGCTTGCACGGCGACGCGGCGCCACGACGGGTGGCGTTGCCGACCTATCCGTTCGAGCGCAAGCGTTTCTGGGTTGAAGGGGCCACGGCGCAAGCTGTGAGTCCGATCCCCACAAACGACGCGCAGTCGCCGGGGCGCAATGCCAAGGTCGATGACTGGTTCTTTGCGCCGACCTGGGTACGCGATGACGCCGCGTTGGACGTACCGCCGAAGCTCCAGGGCACCTGGCTGGTGCTTGGCGGTACGGCGGATATGTCGGCCGCCGTCGCCTCATGCGCACGTGCCGCCGGGGCGCAAGTCATTCGCGTTACGCCGGCCGGCGCCTATGTTCCATTGCACGGCGACACCTGCCAGGTGCGCCTGGGTGTTGGCGAGGATATCGAACGGCTTGCCGCCGACGCCCGCGTCCGGCGCGCGCCGGTGTGCGGCGCGATCGTGTTGTCGACCATGCCTGACCCGGCAGCGACGCCCAAACAGCAATTGCAGCGCTGCTTTCATGCCCAGGTCGCGCTTGCGGCGGGGCTGGGCGTCACGCGCGAAGCGCCGGTGCGTATGGTCGTGGCGACGGTTGCCACCCAGGCGGTACTCGACGAGACTGCCGTGCATGTCGGCGCTGCCGCTGCGCTCGGGCCCGTGTTGGCCTTGCCGGATGAAGTCGCCGGTCTCGATATGCGCATTGTCGACCTGCCTGCGCAATCGAGCGGCGCAGACTGCAGTGAAGCCGCAGCAGCGCTGGTGGCCGAAGCGGCGGCACGCGATCGCGAATTGCAGCTTGCCTATCGCGCAGGAGGGCGCTGGCTGCGGCGCTATGAGCGCTGCGCCTTGCCGCCGCTTGGTCCTGATGTGCGATTGCTCAAATCGCGCGGCGTGGTGCTGGTCACCGGCGGTCTGGGCGGCGTGGGCTTGGCGCTGGCGCTCGAATTGGCGCGGCGTTCGCAGGCTCGGCTGCTGCTGACCGGACGCACCGGCTTGCCACCGCGCAGCACTTGGGACGCGCATCTGGCCACCCACGCCGCAGACGAGCGTGATGTCCTTGCCATCTTGGCGATCCGTGCCATCGAGTCAGCAGGCGGCGAGGTGCTGGTTGTTGCGACCGATGTCGCCGATCGCCAGTCCATGGCCGCCGCGATCGCGCTGGCGCAGGCCCAGTGGGGGCCGATCGATGCGCTGATCCATGCTGCGGGAATCGTGGGGGCCGGCCGCCTTGCGATCCAACAGTCCGCCGACGCCGTCGCGGCGGTGCTCGCGCCCAAGGCCGGCGGGCTCGAAGTGCTCGTCGATTTGCTTGGCGCGCATGCCCTCGATTTTGTTGTACTGATGAGTTCCATTGCCACCGTGATTCCGGCTGCCGGCATGGCCGACTACGCGGCAGCCAACGCGGTGCTCGATGCCTTTGTCGACGCGGCCGACCGTACACCGGGCTGGCGCCGGGTGGTAGCGCTTGATTGGGGTGCCTGGCGCGACGTCGGCATGGCCGCCAAGGTCGAAGTGCCCGCCGCGCGTCGAGCGGCCTGGCAGGCGCATTTGAGGACGGCGATCGGTACGGCGGAGGGCGTCGACGCATTTTCTCGGGCCCTGGCTAGCGGCAGGCGCCGTCTGGTGGTGTTGCCGTTCGACGTAAATCAAATGCTGAGCATCGCGCGGGGCGAGATCGCTGCGGCAGCGTCCGCGGCGCCCGCCGCGTCCGTCGTAGCGGCGGGCGCATCCGCACGCCTGCCGCGCGAGGAGTTCGAGCGAGGGCTGGCCGCAATCTGGGTCGAACTGCTGGGGGTCGACAGCGTCGACGCCGCAGACGACTTCTTCGAACTCGGTGGTCACTCGCTGTTGGCCACCCGCGTTCTGACTCGCATTGAAGACAGGTTTGGTGTGCACCTCGCATTGCGCGACATCTTCGACGCGTCGACCCTGGGCCGCCTCGCGGACAAGATTGCCGGTCGTGCAAGTGAGCAGCCTCGAACCAGCACGGCTGAAGATCGTGAGGAGATCGAGTTTTGAATCCACAAGAATTGATCGACCATCTGGATAGGCTCGGCGTGGCCATGGCTGCCGAGGATGGTCGGTTACGCGTGAATGCGGCGCGAGGGCAATTGAACGACGAACTCAAGGCCATGATCGCCGAACACAAGACCGAGCTGCTGAGCATGCTGGCGGATCGACAACGCCGGCGCGAGCAGGGCGCGACTGCCGAGCACTTGCTGGTGACGGGTGCAGCGCCGAGGCTGTCCTTGTTCCAGGAGCGGTTATGGGTACTCAACCGGCTCGACCCGGAGAACTCGGCCTATCACATGGCGGCCCTGCTGCCAGGCACCGAAGCCGCCTCTGTTGAACAGATGATTGCCGCCATCCATCTGGTGGTGCGCAGCCATGAGATCCTGCGGTCGTGCGTGGATGACGGCGACGTGCCGATACCCAAGCTGCTGCCGGTGGAAGCGGTGCCCATCGATGTCGTCGATTGGCGCGATCATCCCGAGGGTCGACACGAGGGCGAACTGCGAGAGATGGCCGAAAGCGCGGTCCATCGATCCTTCGATCTGGCGACCCAGTCGCCAGTGAGATTTACCATTTTCCGGCTGCGGGACGATCGAATCGCGACGCTGGTCATCGCGCATCACATCGCGCTCGACGCTTGGTCGATGTCGATGCTTGGCCAGCAGATTCGCGTCGCCCTGAACACCGGGCGGTGCGATCCCCCGCCACTGCAATACGCAACCTACGCCGCCTGGCAGCACAAGACTCAGGATTCGGCGCGCGTCGATGCCGACCTCGCGTGGTGGAAGGAAAGACTCAAGGGCATTCCGCAGACATCGGCTTTCCCGCCCGATTTCACGGCGCCGGCGAAGCCATCGGGGGCGACCTGGGGTTTTCATTGGGATAATGAGCTCAGCCAAGGCCTCGCCGACCTGGCACGCGCGAACGGCGCGACAACCTACATGGCATTGGTGGCGGCCATGGCCATCGTCTTGCAGCGCCATACCGGCCAAAGCGATATCGTGCTGGGCAGCCCCATGGGCTTGCGCGAGCGCCCGGAGTTCGAGGTGATCATCGGTCCGTTCGTCAATTTGCTCGTCGTCCGGCTCGACCTGAGCGATGACCCGACGTTTTCAGAATTGTTGACGCGGGCGCGCAACGCATTGCTCGATGCACATGATCATCGCTCGGTGTCGTTCGAGCGGCTCATCGAACAGTTGAAGCCCGAACGTTCCTTCGGACATGGGCCGATTTTCCAGGTAGCCCTGGTCCAGCACAATGTCCCGGTCGATGGGGCGATCCCGGTCGCCGGTGGCGGCGCAATGCACGAACTGACCGTTTTCGTGCGCGACGCTGCTGACGGTCTGGTGGGCGCCTTCGAGTATCGGTCCGACCTGTACGCCGAGGCAACCATCGAGCGTATTGCCGATCAGGTGCAGGTCCTGCTGGGCCATGCGATCGCGAACAGCCAGCGTCCGATCAGCACTTTGTCGGTACTGAATCCCGATGCCCGTTCGCGGCTGATCGAGGGGTTCAACGACACCCGAGTCGATCTGGATGACCGGATCTTCGTGCGGCAGTTCGAGGATCGCGTCAAGGCTGCGCCGCACGCGATTGCGCTTGTTTGCCATGGCGAGGGAACGTCATATGCCGAGTTGAATGCCCGGGCGAACCGGCTGGCCCGGCATCTCCGTGCGCTCGGGGCCGGTGCGGGAAGTTTGATCGCAGTCTGCATGGGGCGCTCGGCCGAGCTGCTCGTGGCCCTCCTGGCAGTTCAGAAGGCCGGTGCTGCATACGTGCCGCTCGACCCCGGGTTCCCGGCAGAACGCATTGCCTACATGATCGAGGACAGCACCGCTTCAATCCTGCTGGCCGATGAGGATTCAATTGCCAGTCTCGATGCGCCGACGTCGCTGCGTGTGATCGACCTCGTGCGCGGCGCGACATCGTGGGCCGGACTCGATTCCGCCGATCTGGTCGATGCAGCGGCAGCTTCGGATGCTGCTTATGTGATCTACACCTCCGGATCGACGGGACGCCCGAAGGGCGTTGCCGTGTCACACGGTGCGTTGTCGAACTTCCTTGGGTCGATGAAGCGCGAACCGGGCCTGACTTCCGCCGATGTGCTCGCGGCGGTCACGACCATTTCGTTCGACATTGCGGGGCTGGAGCTGTATCTGCCCTTGCTGGTGGGCGCGCGGATCGAGCTGGTCGCACGCGAAGTCGCAAGCGATGGCAATGCATTGGCGCAATTGCTCACATCCTGTGCTGCGACGGTGCTGCAGGCAACGCCTGCTACCTGGCGCCTGCTGATCGAAGCGGATTGGCGTGCGTCGGTATCGGGCTTTCGCGCGCTATGCGGTGGTGAAGCCTTGCCCCGTGATTTGGCCAACGCCTTGCTCGAACGGGTCGATACGCTCTGGAATCTGTACGGACCGACCGAAACGACCATCTGGTCGACGGTACAGCAGATAGAGGCCGGCGATGCCGACATCCTGATCGGCAGGCCGATCGCCAACACGGAACTCTACGTGCTGGACCGCAGCGGCCAGCCCGCGCCGATCGGCGTGGCCGGGGAAATCTGGATTGCCGGTACTGGCGTTGCCTTGGGTTACCACCGGCGCCCTGAATTGACCGCCGAGCGCTTCGTGCCGGACCCGTTCTCCGATCGCCCCGGCGCCCGCATGTATCGTACCGGCGATCTGGGCCGCTGGACGCAAGACGGCCGTTTGCACCATCTGGGGCGAATTGATCACCAAGTCAAGATCCGCGGGTTCCGCATCGAGCTGGGTGAAATCGAAGCCGTACTCGCATCCCACGAAGCGGTGCGCCAAGCGGTCGTGGTCGCGCGCGAGGCCGCCCCGGGGGACTTGCGGCTGGTCGCCTATGTGGCCTACGCGCCGGGCGAGGACCTCACGGTCAGCGACGTCCGGCGTCATTTGCGGCGCGATCTCCCTGACTACATGCTTCCCTCGGTCGTGGTGGCGCTCGACACCATTCCCCTGACGCCCAACGGCAAGGTCGATCGTGCGGCACTGCCCGACCCGTTCCGAGGCGTGCAACGGACCGATCTTCAATTCACGCCACCGGCACCCGGACTTGAACAGGTCATGGCGCAAGTGTGGGCCGATCTGCTCAAGATCGAGCGTATCGGCGCCGACGACAACTTCTTCGAACTCGGCGGCCATTCCCTGCTATCGCTGCGGGTTGTAGCCGCGATCGAGAAGCAGACCGGTTGGCGCATGGACCCGCGCACGCTCTTCTTTCAGAACCTCAGACAGATTGCCGCTGCCGCGGCAGCCAATGCTGCAAAGACAGGACTTGCGCAATCGGAAGGATCCTGGCGAGGATGACACCTTTCTACTTCGGCACGGGTTCGCGCCGACTATTTGGCTTGTATACGCCAGCGCGCGTCGGCGCCGTGGGCATTCGGTCTGTCGTGCTGTGCCCGGCATGGGGGCAGGAGTATCTGCGCGCCCACCGGTCGATGCGGCAACTGGCGAACATGTTGAACTCGGCGGGATTTCATGTCTTGCGTTTCGACTACTTCGGCACCGGCGATTCAGCCGGCGACATGACGCAGGCCGATTTGGCCGGCTGGGAAGGCGATATCGGCGCTGCGATCGATGAGCTGAAGGACACTTGCGGCGCCTCGCGCGTCGCCCTGGTGGGTCTGCGCCTGGGCGGAGCCCTGGCAGCGCGCGTCGCCGCGCGGCGCGCAAGCGATGTCGATGCACTCGTACTGTGGGACCCGGTGGTGGATGGCCGCGCCTACGTCGATGAGATCATGCTGACCGGCAAGCAGAAAGCCCTGGGGCTGGGCCGATCCACCCAACGTGCCGCCGACCAGGGCGGCGGCCACGAAATCCTCGGATTTCCGCTCACGGAGCGCCTGGCCGATGACTTCAGCAAGATCGACGTGGCGGCGCAGATCGGTTCGGTGCGAGCCCGCACAGAGGTGGTCGTATCTCACACGCTCGCGTCGCATGGCGGACTGGCCGCGGCGCTGGCCGCGTATGCCGGTCAGCCGCCACGTGCAGTCGAACTGATTGAAAGCCAGGCGGCATGGATCAATGTCAAGGAAGTGGGCTCGGGTGCGGTACCGGTGAAGATCCTGCAGCGGATCGTGCAATGGTTGGCATGACGGATCGGATCAAGGAACAGGCCCATGTGCTTGGGCCACGCCAATCGTTGGTGGGAATTCTGTCGCCGGCAACGCCGGCGCCACGGGACGACATACCGTACGTCGTTGTGCTCAATGCCGGAATCATTCACCGGATCGGCCCGAATCGCATGAGCGTGAACCTGGCGCGGGAACTCTGCGCGCGCGGATTCAACGTGCTGCGTTTCGATCTTTCGGGCATTGGCGACAGCGATCCGCGCGAGGATGTTCTGCCTCCGCTCGAAGCAGCCACGGCCGACTTGCGCGAGGCGCTGGACTGGCTTGAACAGTCGCGTGGCGCGCGCCGGTTCGTACTGGTTGGCTTGTGCTCGGGTGCCGATCAGTCGGTCATTTATGGCGGCGATGATCGGCGCGTGATCGGCGTCGTGCTGCTCGATCCTTCGATTCCGCGCACAGGCCGCTTCTATCGCCGGCATTTCGCCACCCGGATGGTCAACGGTCGGACCTGGATGGCGATTCTTACCGGGCGCCACGCGCTGTGGGGAAAGCTGCTACGGCGAATCAGCCCCACGCCGCCGGAACCGGGCAACGCGCGCGATGTGGCCGTGGATAGTCCGGCCGTGCGCGCGTTTCTTGAAAACGCCTATCAGATCGCGATCAAGCAGGGCATCAAAATCCTGGCCGTGTTCGCCGGTGCCGGTGGGCGCGAATACGAGATCAACTATCGAGAGCAGATTCTCGATGCCTTCCCGAATGTGAACTTCGGCACATCGATGGAAATCGAATACGTCAAGCAATCCGATCACACTTTTTCGTTTGAAAGCGATCGCCGGCACGTGATCAAGGTGATCGTCGATTGGGTGCAGAAAATTGCCGGCAATCCGGATCGGACCTGACTTGCGCTGATGGCGCGCCTTCCATGCCAACAAAAAAGCCCGCGCGCGGCGGGCTTTCTCGACCAGGCAGCAGCCTGATTACTTAAGCTTCACTTCCTTGTACAGGACGTGCTTGCGCGCCTTGGGGTCGTACTTCATGAACTCCAGCTTTTCTGGCGTGGTGCGCTTGTTCTTGTTGGTGGTGTAGAAATGGCCGGTACCGGCCGTGGATTCCAGCTTGATCTTCTCGCGACCGCCTTTGGCCATGTTCGCTCTCCCGGGACGGTTGGATTAAATGGCGCCGCTCGCGCGCAGTTCGGCGAGGACGACAT
Organism: Rhodocyclales bacterium; assembly: GCA_016235765.1. GTDB lineage: Bacteria > Pseudomonadota > Gammaproteobacteria > Burkholderiales > Rhodocyclaceae > Fen-999. The sequence continues at coordinate 55,222 of JACRIZ010000068.1, forward strand.
CGATGCCCTTCTTGTCGATGGTGCGCAGACCGGCATTGGAGACGCGCAGGCGCACCCAGCGGTTTTCGCTTTCCACCCAGAAGCGGCGGCTTTGCAGGTTAGGCAGATAACGGCGCTTGGTCTTGTTGTTGGCGTGGGAGACATTGTTCCCAACCATCGGGGCCTTGCCCGTCACTTGGCAGACGCGAGACATGGTCTTGCTCCAATTAGTCGAATTCAGTAAAGCCGCGCAGTATACCCGGAAATGAACCGACCTTTCAAGCCTTTTTCAGACCAAGCCGCGTTCGGCGAAGGATAGGGGCAGGGCCCGGCCGGCGACGATGAAATGGTCGAGGACGCGCACATCGACCAGGGCCAGCGCCTCCTTCAGGTTGCGGGTCAGGGTTTCGTCGGCCGCCGAGGGCTCCGTGAGGCCCGACGGGTGGTTGTGGGCGAGAATCACCGCCGCGGCGTTGCGGGTGAGTGCCTGCTTCACGACTTCGCGCGGATAGACGCTGGTTTGCGTCAGGGTGCCGCGGAAGAGCTCATCCCAGCCGATCAAGCGGTTCTGGGCGTCCAGCCAGAGGGCGCCGAACACTTCGTGGTCAAGGCCGCCCAGCTTCAGCTTCAGCCAGTCGCGCGCCGCGCCGGGCGAACACATCAGGTCGCGCGCCTTCATGTCTTCGCCCAGCGCCCGGCGGGCCAACTCGAGAGTGGCGGCGAGTTGGGCAGCCTTGGCCGGCCCGAGTCCGGGCAGCTTCGCCAGGTCCTTCGGCGGCGTCTCGGCGAGCCGCGCCAGGCTGCCATCGACCTGGGCGAGCAGGTCGCGGGCGAGGTCCACGGCGCTCTTGCCCTTGACGCCGACGCGCAGGAAGATGGCCAGCAACTCGGCGTCCGACAGCGCCTGCGGGCCGAGCGCCAACAGCCGCTCGCGCGGCCGTTCGTTCTCGGGCCAGTCGGTGATCGCCATTAGAAGGTAGAATTTCCGAATACTTTCAATGGATTCTACCTGTCATATGGCTGAAATCGCGGGCAAGCGCATCGTCCTCGGCGTCACGGGCGGCATCGCGGCCTACAAGGCGGCGGAACTGACGCGCCTGCTGGTCAAGGCCGGCGCGACCGTCGACGTGGTCATGACCGAGGCGGCGACCCGCTTCGTCAGCGCCGTGACCTTCCAGGCGCTGTCGGGCCGCCCGGTCTGGTCCAGCCTGTGGTCGGACGAGAATCGCTCCATGGCGCACATCGACCTGACGCGCGGCGCCGATGCCGTGCTGGTCGCTCCGGCCACCGCCGATTTCCTGGCCCGGCTCGCGCACGGCATGGCCAACGACCTGCTGACGACGCTTTGCCAGGCGCGCGACTGCCCGCTGCTGGTGGCGCCGGCCATGAATCGCCAGATGTGGGAGCAGCCGGCCACGCAACGCAACGTCGCACAACTGGCAGCCGACGGCGTCGCCGTCCTCGGTCCGGCGGCGGGCGAGCAGGCCTGCGGCGAGGTGGGCGAGGGCCGCATGCTGGAAGCGCAGGAAGTCTTCGATGCCTTGGTCGCCTTCGTGCAGCCCAAGCCGCTGGCGGGCAAGAAGGTGATGCTGACGGCCGGGCCGACCTTCGAGGCCCTCGACCCGGTGCGCGGCCTGACCAACACCAGTTCCGGCAAGATGGGCTTCGCGCTGGCGCGCGCCTGCGCCGAAGCGGGGGCCGAGGTGACGCTGGTCGCCGGCCCGGTCTGCGAAAGTCAGTCGTCGCGATACGCCGCCAAGCGCATCGACGTGGTGAGCGCGCTGGAAATGCGCGACGCCGTGCTGGCGGCGCTGCCCGGCCAGGACGTGTTCATCGCGGTGGCGGCGGTGGCCGACTACCGGCCGGCGTCGCCCAGCGAGCACAAGATCAAGAAGGGCGCGCAGACCTTGAGCATCGAACTGGTCGCCAACCCGGACATCCTGGCCGAAGTGGCGGCACGGCCCGATGCGCCGTTCTGCGTCGGCTTCGCGGCCGAGAGCCGGAATCTCGCCGAGTACGCCGAAGGCAAGCGCAAGGCGAAGAAGCTGCCGCTGGTGGTCGGCAACCTAGTGCAGGACGGCCTGGGCGGCGACACCAACCAGGTCACGCTGTTCGACGCCACGGGTGCCCACCCGCTGCCGGCCGGCGACAAACTGGCCGTCGCGCGCGGCATCGTTTCCCACATTGAGAGGTTGATGAAGTGCCCCGAATAGACGTCAAGATTCTCGACCAGCGGCTGAAGGACAGCCCTCCGCATTACGCGACACCCGGCTCGGCAGGCCTCGACTTGCGTGCCTGCATCGAAGCGCCGATCAAGATCCATCCCGGCGAAACGCATCTGGTTCCAACCGGGATGGCGATTCACCTGGCCGACCCGGGGCTGGCGGCGATGATCCTGCCGCGCTCGGGGCTCGGCCACAAGCATGGCATCGTGCTCGGCAACCTGGTTGGCCTCATCGACTCGGACTACCAGGGCGAGATCTTCGTCTCGACCTGGAATCGCGGCAGTCAATCCTTCACGCTCAATCCGCTCGACCGGCTGGCGCAACTGGTGGTGGTGCCCGTGGTGCAGGTCGCCTTCAACGTCGTCGACGATTTCGAGGCCAGCCACCGCGGTGAGGGCGGCTTCGGCAGTACCGGCCACGGCTGAAAAAACAAACCCCGCCGGAGCGGGGTTTGTTGTCTTGCAGTAACGACCGCTGAATCAGGTCGACATTTCGGTCAGGATGTTCTTGAGCCAGCTATGGGCGTAGATCGCCTCCATCTTGGCGGCCGAGAAGTCGCCGGGCGAGACGCCGCCCGAATTCGGCACCGCGATGATCTTGCCTTCCTTGACCGCATAGACCGCCGCCACGCTCACCGCCTCGTGCTCGGTGATGTAGCTGTAGCAGGTGTTGATGCCGGACATCTCCGAGGTCTCCTTGCCGTTCATCATGGCCACGATGTTCATGGCGCAGACCTTGGCTTCGGAGTTGGCCGAGTAGCCCGACTTCGGCATGGCGCCGGCGATCGACGAGTCGCCGATCACATGGACGTCCTTGTGCAGCGTCGACTCGAAGGTGGTGGCGTTGACCGGGCACCACTTCTTGTCCTCGCCGACCAGGCCGGCTTGCGCGGCGATGGCGGCCGCCTTCTGCGGCGGAATGATGTTGACCACGTCGCCCTTGACCTCCTCGATGCCTTCGATCAGCACGGTCTTGGTCTTGGCGTCGACTTCCGTGACCTTCTTTGCGGCGCGGTAGTCGATGATGCCGGCGTAGTTGTCCTTCCAGCCCTTGGTGAACAGCGGACCCTTGGAGGCGATGGCCGGGTTGGCGTCGAGGACGATGATCTTCGACTTCGGCTTGTGGTGCTTCAGGTAATGGGCGATCATGCTGGTCCGCTCGTAGGGTCCGGGCGGGCAGCGGAACGGCGACAGCGGCACGGACATGACGACGGTGCCGCCGTCGTGCATCGCTTCCAGTTGCTTGCGCAGCAGGATCGTCTGCGGGCCGGCCTTCCAGGCGTGCGGCATCACTTCCATGGCCGCGGCGTCATAGCCCTTCATCTCGTCGAGGCGGAAGTCGATGCCGGGCGAGACCACCAGGCGGTCGTACTTGAGCGTGCCCTTGGAGGTGACCACCGTGTGCGCCGCCGCGTCGATGGCGGTGACCTCGGCCTGCACGACCTTGATGCCGTGGTTGGCGGCCAGCTTGTCGTACTTGATGGTCAGCGGCGTCAGGTCCTTGAGGATGCCGCCGATGTAGAGGTTGCTGAACGGGCAGGAAACGAAATGGTCGTTGCGCTCGACCAGCACCACCTCGATGCTCGAATCGAGCATGCGGACGTACTTGGCGGCAACGGTGCCGCCGTAGCCGCCGCCGATCACGACCACGCGACGCTTGGTCTTGGGCATGATCTCCGCGGCGCTGCCGGACGAAACTGCCGGGGCGCCAGCGCAGCCGGCCAGGGCGACGCCGGAGGCGCTGCCGAGAATCTTGATGAAACTTCTGCGATCCAAAGTCATGTCGTCTCCCCCTTACTTGTTGACGCTGGCATAGAAGTGCAGCAGGGCGTCCACATCTTCCTTGGACAGCGGCTTCACCTTCTCGGCCATCTTCTCGGGCATCTTGCGCTTGCCGGACTGGTACAAGTCCATCTGGATCTGCAAGTAGGGCAGCCACTGGCTGGCCATCACCGGCGTGTCGTCCTTGCCTTCCTTGCCGTCTTCCAGGTGGCAGCGCGAGCAGTTGGCTTCCTGCAGGCTGGCGCCCTTGGCGGCCTTGGCGGCGTCGACGGTCTGGTGCGTGAAATGCACCTTCTGCGCGGCGAAGAAGCCGCCGATCATGTCGATCTGCTCGTCGCTGTAACCCTTGGCGAGCCGGCCCATGACGGTGGCCGGGCGCTCGCCCGACTTGAACTTCTTCATGGCGTCGACGATCGCGGTCTTCGACTGCCCGGCCAGGCTGGGCATGGTCGCGCCGGCGCTGCCGCCGTGCGTGCCGTGGCAGCCGGCGCAGGCGTTGGACAACATCGCCGCGGTCGGGCCGGCAGCGGATGCCGCGGCCGAAATTGTCAAAGCGCCGACTGCAAGCGCCAACGTGCTCCATCTTTGCTTCATCTTGGTCTCCTCCATGAGATGGCAATGAACCGCTAGGTACTGCTTCCCCGCCTACTGCTTGCTAACGTTGTAATAGTTCTTGACGCCCTCGACGGCCTTGTCGAGGCCGAACTGGTAACCGAGGGACACGTAGTGGTAGCGCGCTTCGCTGAAATTCTCGTGAATCGCGAAGCCGAAGTTGTAGGTCTTGCCCGCGGCGATGGCGTGGTCGCCCTTGCCGCCGCCGGCCAGCGATCGCTCGAAGGTGACGACCCACTTGTTGCCTTCCTTCTTGCCTTCCGCCTTGACGAGGCCCTTGCCGCCTTCCATGACGCGCTTGTCGGCAACGTAGCCGTCGACCGGCTTCTCGCCCTTGCCGCTGCGGAACTGGATCAGGTCGTAGAACTTGCCGCCGGCGAGGTCGGCGTCCTTGATGTACTTGGTTTTCTTGGGATCCTTGCCGTCCTTCATGGTGCGCAGGTCGGTATGGCAGGTCGCCCAGCAGCCGTTCAGGTCGGCGCCGGCCACCGTGCCGCCGCCGTCGAACAGCATGGTCAGCTTGGCTTCGTTCTTCTTGTCGGTCTTGTCGCCGCCGGCGGCGGGCGATTCCCACTCGACGCGCACGTACAGCTTGTCGCCGTCGTGGGCGGCCTTGAAGCTCGCCTGTACCCAGCCGCCCTTGCCGGCGGGCGGCTTCGGCTCCAGGACCGACTTCGACTGGCCGACCGGCTTGCCCGCGACGATGGCGTTGCCGACGTCGTTGGCATCGCCTTCATGGCACTTGGCGCAGGGACGCTTCTTGTCCACGATGTCGGGCACGGCGGAGTGGTCCGCCTTGTTCATCACCCACTCGTAGGCGGACTGGCCGGGGTAGAACAGCTTGAACTTGCGTTCGGTAACCTTGCTCCAATCGGGGGCGGCGGCAAACGCGCCGCTGACCATGCACGCGCCCGTCACTGCCAAGGCAATCTTCTTCATCAATCGACTCCTGGTGCCGTAAGGTGGTCTGGAAAAACTGAACAACAATTGACGCAACCGCCGGCTCAAGTCGCCGGCTGGTCCGCAGGGGCCTGCTCGAGCGCCTGGTGCACCGGCTTGTGGGCGATGCCCTTGTGGCATTCGATGCAGGTCTTGCCGTCTTCGACGGCGCCTTCGTGCTTGACCACGGAGCGGTCCTTCTGCTTCTCGGGGTCCATGTACTTGAAGTCATGGCAGTTGCGGCATTCCTTGGAATCCCGTTCCTCCATGCGCGCCCACACCCGCTTGGCCATCGTCAGTCGGTGCGCCTCGAACTTTTCGGGCGTATCGACGACGCCGGTGATCTTGCCGATCACGTCCCGCGCAGCCATCAGCTTCTGGAAGGACTTGAACATGTAGTCGGTCGGCGTCTTGCTGCTGGCGACGTGGCAGTCGGCGCACTGCGCCGCGGCGCCGCTGCGGTTCTTGAAGTGGACCGTCTTCTTGAGTTCTTCGTACGGGATGCTCATCTCGTGGCAGGAGAGGCAGAACTCGGACCGGTTGGTGTATTCCATGCCCATGTTGAGCGCACCCCAGATCACGATGCCCAACACCGAGCCGACGCCCAGCATGCGCAGCATGGAGCATTTCGGTGGATTGAGAAGCCGGACGAACCAGCTTCTGCGTTGCTCTGAAGGGCCCTGGTCCTGGGGCGGGGTGTGGTCTGCCATCAGTATGTCTCCTCTTGTGGCCGCAGTCTGATTCCGGATCGTTGTCCGCAGCCTTAGCTATTCTTGGTCTAGGGATTATTGCAGGACTCCATAGCCGCGGACAAGGGGCATGACGGCATTTATTTATCGAAGTGTGTGATTTTGCCCTCAGCGAAACTAATACGTGGTCAAACATGAGGCATATGCGGCAATGCGCTATGCCCGAATACGCAGATGACGCACCACAACATTTTGCATGAAATCGTTTATAAACAACGGCATGAGCATTAGTAAATTCTAATAAAGTGCGTGACAAAATGTCTGTGCACCAATAGTCCCATATCTTGATCAGTCACCAATATTCACGGCTGCCGTTGGCTGATGGCGAGGCGGCTGTTGCATAATCACGACATGAGTGAGGATTCAGTTTCCGGGGCCGATTCGGCGGCCGTTCATCTAGGCGGCGGCTTGCGGGAGGACCTCCTGCACCATGATCCCCTGCTGGATTGCCTGGTCGAACTGACCCGCATCCATGGCCGGCCGAGCACCCGGGCCGCCCTAAGCGCCGGATTGCCGGTGGCCAAGGCGGGCCTGACGCCCTCCCTGTTTCCGCGCGCCGCGGCCCGCGCCGGCCTTTCCAGCAAGGTGCTGCGGCGCTCGCTGGACAAGCTGGCGGCGGAACTGCTGCCGGCGATCCTCCTCCTGGAAGGCAACGAAGCCTGCGTGTTGCTGGGCTGGGAGGACGAGGGGCGGACCGCGCGCATCCTCTTTCCGGAGACCGGCCAGGGCAGCGTGGCGCTGAGCCGCGAGGAACTGGCGCGGCGCTACGTCGGCATCGTCATCTTCTCCCGTCCCCACTTCCGTTTCGACCAGCGGACGCCGCAAGTCGGCCAGGCGGTGCAGCGCCACTGGTTCTGGGGCGCGGTCCTGGAACAGTGGCCGGTCTACCGGGACATCCTGGCGGCGGCGCTGCTGATCAACCTGTTCGCGCTGGCCATGCCGCTGTTCACGATGAACGTGTATGACCGCGTGATCCCGAACTTCGGCGTCGAGACGCTCTGGATGCTGGCGGCCAGCCTGGTGCTGGTGCTCGGTCTCGACTACCTGCTGCGCCTGCTGCGCGGCCACTTCATCGACCTGGCCAGCGCGCGCATCGACATCAAGCTGTCGTCGCTGATCATGGAACGCGTGCTCGGCATGCGGCTAGCCGACCGGCCGGCTTCGGTCGGTTCCTTCGCGGCGACCCTGCGCTCCTTCGAGTCGATCCGCGATTTCATCGCCTCGGCGACGGTGACGGCGCTGATCGACCTGCCGTTCGCGCTCCTGTTCATGCTGGTGATCCTCTGGATTTCCTGGCCGCTGGTGTTCTTCCCCATCCTGGGCGGCATCGCCATCGTCATCTACAGCTATGTCGTCCAGCACAAGATGCACGAATTGTCCGACAGCACCTTCCGGGCGACGGCCTTGCGCAACGCGACGCTGGTCGAGAGCCTGACGGCGCTGGAGACGATCAAGACCCAGGGCGCCGAAGGCCTGATGCAGGACAAATGGGAACGGACCGCCGCCTTCCTGGCGCGCGTCAGCAGCCAGTTGCGCCTGCTCTCGGCCTCCGCCATCAACGGCACGGCCACGCTGCAGCAGCTCACCAACCTGGTGACGATCGTCGCCGGCGTCTATCTCATCCACGCCGGCATGCTGACCATGGGCGGCCTGATCGCGGTCACCATGCTGATCGGGCGGGCGATGGCGCCGCTGGGCCAGATCGTCGGCCTGCTGATGCAGTACCACAACGCGCGCCTGTCGCTGACCTCGCTGGAGCAGACGATGGCGCGGCCGACCGAGCGCAACGGCGAAACCGCATTGGTGCATCGGCCGGAACTGCGCGGCGAGATCGAATTCCGGGCGGTCACCTTCGACTACGGCGGCCAGGGCGAACCGGCGTTGAAGAACGTCTCCTTCAAGGTCAAGGCGGGCGAGCACTTGGTGGTGATCGGTCGCGTCGGCTCGGGCAAGACGACGCTGCAGAAATTGATGCTGGGCCTTTACGAGCCGTCCGAGGGGGCGGTGCTGGTGGACGGCGTCGACCTGCGCCAGCTCGATCCGGCCGACCTGCGCCGCAATGTCGGCTATGTCGGCCAGGACGCGACGCTGTTCTTCGGTACCCTGCGCGAGAATATCGCCATCGGCGCGCCCTATGCCGACGACCGCGCCATCATCGAGGCCGCCGAGGTCGGCGGCCTGACCGAATTCGTCAATCGCCACCCGCAGGGCTTCGACATGCCGATCGGCGAACGCGGCGAGTCGCTCTCCGGCGGCCAGCGACAGGGTGTGGCGATCGCGCGCGCCACGCTGCTCGATCCGCCCATCCTGATCCTGGACGAGCCGACCGGCGCGATGGATTTCACCTCCGAAGCGCAATTCAAGGAGCGGCTGCGCCGGCTGGCGGCCGACAAGACCGTCGTGATCGTCACCCATCGCACCAGCCTGATCGACCTCGCCGACCGCATCATCGTCATCGACGGCGGGCGCATCGTCGCCGACGGCCCGCGCGAATCCATCGTCGAAGCCCTGCAGAGCGGCAGAATAGGGCGTGCCACGTGAGGTTCGACATCGAGAAGTGGCTGGGCCGGGTGCAACCGGTGCGCGAAAGGCTCGACGCCATCAGCCACAAGGCGCAACCCAGGATCGATCACTGGCTGAATGCCTGGCGTGGCGATCCCGAGCGTCCGGATGCCGACTTCATCGCCGACGCCGATTACTACATGATCTACCAGGAGCCCCTGCGCGCGCGCCTGCTGGTGCGTACCCTGGGCATCGTCGTCGCGGTAGCGGTCATCCTGGCGTCGGTGATCCAGGTCGATGAGATCACGCGTGGCGAGGGCAAGGTCATTCCGTCGCGCCAGTTGCAGGTGCTGCAGAGCCTCGACGGCGGCATCGTCTCGCAGATCGCCATCCAGGAGGGCCAGGTGGTCGAGGCCGACCAGTTGCTGCTGCAGATCGACTCGACGCGCTTCGAGTCGTCGGCGCGGGAGGGGCAGGCCCAGTACTCGTCGCTGGCGGCCAAGGCCGCGCGCCTGCGCGCGCTGGCCGAGGGCAAACGCTTCGAGCCGCCGGCGGAGACCCTCCAGGCCGAGCCGGAGATCGTCGAAGAAGAGCGGCGGCTGTACGAGGCGCGGGCGTCGGAGCTCGACGCCCAGTTGTCTATTTCGCGCCAGCAATTGACCCAGCGCCAGGAAGAGCTTGCCGAGGTGCGCGCGAAGCGCGATCAGGCCAGCCAGGCGTATGAGCTGTCGGCCAGGGAACTGAGCGTGACGAAACCGCTGCTGGCGTCAGGCGCCGTCTCCGAGGTCGAATTGCTGCGCCTGGAACGCGACGTGGCGCGCTTTCGCGGCGAGCGCGACATGGCGACGGCGCAGATCGCCCGGGTCCAGTCGGCCGTCGCCGAGGCGAGCAAGAAGGTCCAGGAGGTCGAACTCAACTTCCGCAACGAGGCGCGCAAGGAGCTCGCCGAGACGCTCGGCAAGCTCAACGCCCTGACGGAGACCAACGTCGGCCTGGCCGACAAGGTCAAGCATTCCGGCATCCGGTCGCCGGTCAGGGGCACGGTGAAGCGCCTGCTGGTCAATACGGTCGGCGGCGTCGTCCAGCCCGGCAAGGACATCGTCGAGATCGTGCCGCTCGAGGATGCGCTGCTGCTCGAGGCCAAGGTGTTGCCGCGGGATATCGCCTTCCTGCGCCCGGGCCAGAAGTCCATCGTCAAGTTTACCGCCTACGACTTTTCGATCTATGGCGGGCTCGAAGGCAAGCTGGAACAGATCGGCGCCGACTCGCTGACGGACGAGAAGGGCAATACCTTCTACATCGTGCGCGTCCGCACCGACCGGCCGAGCCTGGGTCAGAACCTGCCGATCATCCCGGGCATGGTGGCCGAGGTCGACATCGTCACCGGGCAGAAGAGCATCCTGTCGTACCTGCTCAAGCCGGTCCTGAGGGCCAAGCAGGCTGCGCTGACAGAGCGCTGAATTTCCCCGCATGAGCGACCCGATACACAGTTTTGTCTCCGCCCACGGCCAGCTATTGCCGCGCTGGCGCGAGGCATTCCCCCAAGCCGTCGAAGAAGTCAGCCATGGTGATACGCCTCCCCAACTGGTCTGGGTGCGGCTGCAAGCCGATGCTCCTGCTGCGGTGCAGATCGAGGCGGTGCGGCAGCAGGCCGCCGATGCTCCCCTGGTGGTCCTGAGCGACCAGCCGTCCGATGACGAGGCCCTGCATTGCTTCGCGCTCGGCGCGCGCGGCTACTGCAACACCCATGCGGTGCCGGAATTGCTCCGGCGCGTCGCCGATGTGGTCCTGCAAGGTGGGCTGTGGATCGGCGAGTCGCTCATGCAGCGCCTGCTGCAGGGCACGGCCCGCATGCCCCTGCCGGCCCCCGCGGGCGCGCCGCCCGACTGGGCGGCCCTTCTGACCGACCGGGAGCGGGAAGTCGCCCTGGCCGTCGCCGACGGCGCCAGCAACAAGGAAATCGCCCGCCAGCTCGGCATCACCGAACGTACCGTCAAGGCCCATACCGGGGCCATCTTCGAGAAGCTCGGCGTGCGCGACCGCATGCAGCTTGCCTTGGTCGTGCACGGGCGCCGTTCCCGCCAGCCGTAGCCGGCCGGCCACCCTGTACTTCGGTCCAATAGGCGAGCCCACCGGGCTTCCCTAGAGTGTGGCCATTCGTATTCCGTCCGGAGTGGTCATCATGGCAAACGCAGTCGGCAAGGTCGCGCTTCTCGAAGGTCAGGCATTCGTTCGTGGCAAGGATGGCAGCCAGCGGGCGCTGAAGGTCGGCGATGTCGTGATGGAAGGCGAGGTGATCGTCACCGGTCCCGGCAGCCGCGTCGAGCTGGCCTTCGAGGGCGGCCAGAGCTTCCTGCTGCGGGAAAAGGAAACCGTCACCCTGGACAAGTCGGTGCTCGGCGTCGACCTGCCCGAAGGCCATGATGCGGCCCTGCTCGACCGGATCTCCGAGACCGCCGCGATTACCCGCGCCATTGCCGAAGGCAGCAGCCTCGACGACCTGCTCGAGGAAACCGCTGCCGGCCTCGATGGCGGCAGCGGCGAAGACGGCCACAATTTCGTGCAACTCCTGCGCATCGTCGAGGGCGTGCCGCCGCTGGCCAACGACTACGGTACCGCTCGCGGCTATGTGCCGCCGGAACTCGCCGGCGATGGCGGCCGGCCGGATGTGCTCGAAGAGGAGCCGGCCCCGGCTGCCCCAGTCGCGCCACCTGCACCGGTCGGTAACGTCCCCGTCGCCGTCGCGGACAACTTCACCGTCAGCGAAGACGGCACGCTGACCGACACCCTGGCGACGAACGACACCCCAAGCGCCGACGGCGGCAACACCTGGAGCCTGGCCGGCAACGCCAGCCACGGCGTCGTCACCGTCAACGCCGACGGCAGCTTCAGCTACACCCCGGCCGCGAACTACAACGGCCCCGACAGCTTCAGCTACACGATCACCGACGCCGACGGCAGCCAGAGCACCGCCACCGTCACCCTGACCGTGAATCCGACCAACGACGTCCCGGTGGCCGTAACAGACAACTTCACGCTCAACGAAGACGCCACCCTCAATGGCACGCTGGCAACGAACGACACCCAGAGCCCCGACGGCGGCAACGTCTGGAGCCTGGCGGGCAACGCCACGCACGGCGTGGTGACCGTCAATGCCGACGGCAGCTTCAGCTACACCCCGGCCGCCAACTACAACGGCCCGGACAGCTTCAGCTACACGATCACCGACACCGACGGCAGCAGCAGCACGGCGACCGTCACCCTGACCGTGAACAGCCAGAACGATGTCCCGGTCGCCGTCGCAGACAACTTCAGCCTCAACGAAGACGCCACCCTCAACAGCACGCTGGCAACGAACGACACCCCGAGCGCCGACGGCGGCAACGTCTGGAGCCTGGCCGGCAACGCCACGCACGGCGTCGTCACCGTCAATGCCGACGGCAGCTTCAGCTACACCCCGGCCGCCGACTACAACGGCCCCGACAGCTTCAGCTACACGATCACGGATAGCGACGGCAGCAGCAGCACGGCCACCGTCACCCTGACGGTGAATCCGACCAACGACGTCCCCGTCGCGATCAACGACGACTTCACCCTCAACGAAGACGCCACCCTCAACAGCACGCTGGCGACCAACGACACCCCGAGCGCCGACGGCGGCAATACCTGGAGCCTGGCCGGCAACGCCAGCCATGGCGTGGTGACCGTCAATGCCGAC
>JACRIZ010000006.1 GCA_016235765.1 Rhodocyclales bacterium
CGGCCCTTGAGGATCACCTCCAGCCCGCGCCACATGGTGCCGGTGGATACGGCGTTGCGGATCACGTTGTCCTTGTCGAGATTCACCTCGACGCGCAGATGGCCTTCGATGCGGCAGATCGGATCGACCACGACCCGCTTGCCGGAGTTGTCCATCTTGAAGCCTTGAGTTTCGTAGACACCCATTTCAGTTTTCTCCCTTCACTGCGTCAGCCTTCTTCGCCTTCTTCAGCACCGAGGCGGCGGCATGCACCGCCACCGCCGCGCCGGCCACCGCCGCCGCCGTGCCGCCGACCTTGTCCGCGTTCTGCTCGACGCCAAACTGCTTGATGTCGGTGACGCGGTCGTAGAAGCTGCCCTTGTCCCAGAAGCCGTCTTCCGAGCAGCCGATGCAGCCGTGGCCCGACTGGATCGGGAAGGACACGCCGTCGTTCCAGCGCACCGTCGAACAGGCGTTGTAGGTGGTCGGGCCCTTGCAGCCCATCTTGTAGAGGCAGTAGCCCTTGCGCGCGGCGTCGTCGTCCCATTTCTCGACGAACTGGCCGGCGTCGAAGTGCGGCCGGCGATAGCATTTGTCATGGATGCGCTGGCCGTAGAACATCTTCGGCCGGCCCTGGCGGTCCAACTCGGGCAGGCGGTCAAAGGTCAGCAGGTAGGTGACGACGCCGGTCATCACCTCGGCGATCGGCGGGCAGCCCGGTACCTTGACGATGGGCTTGCCGCTGATCACCTTGTCGATCGGCGTCGCGCGCGTCGGATTCGGCTTCGCCGCCTGCACGCAGCCCCAGGAAGCGCAGGCGCCCCAGGCGATCACCGCCTTGGCGTCGGCCGCGGTCTCTTTCAGGATTTCGACGAAGGGCCGGCCGCCCTCGATGCAGAACATGCCGTCTTCGTTCAACGGCGGATTGCCTTCCACCGCCAGGATGTAGTTGCCCTTGTACTTCTTCTTGATCTCTTCGAGCTGCTTCTCGGCCTGGTGGCCGGCGGCGGCCATCAGCGTGACGTGGTAGTCGAGCGAGAGCATCGACAGCACGACATCCTTGGTCAGCGGATGCGCCGAACGGATGAAGGACTCCGAGCAACAGGTGCACTCCAGCCCTTCCAGCCAGATCACCGGCGTGCGCGGCTTGGTCTCCATCGCGTGGGCGATCTTCGGCGCGTAGGCCGAACCCAGCCCGAGCGATGTCGCCGTCAGCGAACAGAACTTCAAAAAGCTGCGCCGGGATATCCCCTGCCTGCGCAGCACGTCGTAGAAAGTCTCGGTCATGTCCCCCTCCTGGTCACGGTCGTGGTGAGGGGACCAGATCAAGTTCCGTACCAGCACGCTCGGAAATTGGCGATCGCTTGCCGGTCAGCGACTTAAGAATCCCATTCCCTTATTATGTGAATGGCTGCTGTGAAACATCGCCTTCCATGGCGCACTGCGGCATGGAAGGCTACCTTCCACGTCGGCTGGCAAAAATCGGCCGAAGCTTAAGCGGCTCGTGACTTAAGAGGGCTTTAAGTTGGGCTTCTTACCATGCACGACCGAAATCGCACCGACCGCCCTGGCACCCGACCGTAGATGAGCACCACCCCGATATTCCGCGCTGAAAGACTGACACTGCACTTCGATGCCGGCAGGACCCGCGCCCTCGATGGCATCGACCTGGAGGTGGCCGAGGGTGAGTTCGTCGCCACTGTCGGCGCCAGCGGCTGCGGCAAGAGTAGCTTGCTGAACCTGATCGGCGCCCTTGACGCACCGACGGCGGGCGAGCGCTATTTTCGCGGCCAACCCTATTCCGTGATGCTGGACCTGGCGGACTTCCGCCGTCGCCATGTCGGCTTCGTCTTCCAGTCCTTTCATCTCATTCCGACCCTGGGCGTGCTGGACAACGTCCTCGTCCCGACCATCGGTACGCCGGGGCGGTCGGCAGTCCACCGTGCCCGGGCGCTGGAACTGCTCGAACGGCTGGGCCTCGCCGACCGCCTGCAACACTTCCCCGCCACCCTCTCGGGCGGCGAACGCCAGCGCGCCGCCATTGCCCGCGCGCTCATCAACAAGCCCGACCTGCTGCTCGCCGACGAACCGACCGGCAGCCTCGACAGCGCCAATGCCGCGCAGGTGCTCGACCTGATCTCGGATATCCGGCGCGAACGCGGCCTGACCGTCGTCATGGTGACGCACGACGCCGGCGTCTCCGCGCACGCCGACCGCCTGGTGCCGATGCGCGACGGCAAGGTGGCCGCGCCATGACCCTGCTCGAATTCGCCCTGCACAACGTCCGGCAACGGCCGGCGCGCAACCTGCTGACCGTGATGGCCGTTGCCCTCGGCGTCGCCGCCGCGGTAGCGCTGACCGGCATCGCCTGGGGTTTCGAGGCCAGTTGGCAGAAGGCCAACGATGCGCGCGGCACCGACCTCATCGTCACCCGCCTCGCCAGCACCAATGCCATGCCCTCGCCGTTCCGCGCCGAACCGCTGCAGGGCGAATTGCGCGGCTATCCCAAGGTGCGCGACGTGGTGGGCCTGCTTTCGGAGATGCTGGGCGTCGAGGCCGGCGCGCCGCCCTTGTTCGTCTTCGGCTGGACGCACGGCAGCTACCTCTGGCGGCACCTGAAGCTGGCCGACGGCCGCTGGCCGGCGCACACCGACGAGCCGGCGGTCGTCATCGGCGTGGTCGCCGCCGGCCTGCTGGCCAAGAAGGTCGGCGACACGCTGGAGATCGAGGGCAGGCGAATGCCCGTGGTCGGCGTGTTCGAGAGCACGGCCGCCATCGAAAACGGCGCGGTGCTGATGACGCTCACCCAAGCCCAGCAGACCACCGACAAGCCGGGCAAAGTCAATGTCCTCAACGTCATGCTCGATGCGGACGCGACCGATGCCGACGTCAATGCCATCAAGGCGCGCATCCGCGAGCGGGCCCCCGGCTTCGTCGCCATCACCTCGGGCGAACTGGTCGGCCAGAACACGGTGGTGCGCATCGCCAAGGCGATGAGCAACGCGACGACGCTGATCGCCGCCCTGGTCGGCATCCTGATCGTCTTCAACACCATGCTCATGAGCGTCAACGAACGGACGCGCGAGATCGGCATCCTGCTGGCGCTGGGCTGGCATCGCCGCACGGTGATACAACTGGTATGCGGCGAGGCGGCGCTGCTGACTTTGGCGGGCGGGATCGCCGGTGTGCTGGTCGGCGTCGGCCTGACCTTGCAACTGGAACACCTCGACCTGCTGCGCGGCAAGATCGACGCGAACTTCCCGCTCTCCTTCCTCCTGACGATGCCGCTGCTGGCGATGCTGGTCGGCACCATCGGCGGCCTCTACCCGGCCTTGAAGGCCTCGCGCCTGACGCCCGCGCATGCCTTGAGGCAGGAATGAGCATGCGCCACCCTGACAGCCGGTAGGAGAAATTTCATGCAGCGACTGACGCCATTAACCGCCCCAGCCGACCTGGCCGGCGCCTGGTGCAATGACGACGACCGGACCTCGGCCACACTCGAAGCGGTCAGCTTCGTGACACCCGCGCTCGAACGCTTCTTCATCCGCACCGTCGCCGACTGCCTGCCCCTGGAAGGAAACGACCCCGAGCTAGAGCGACTCTGCCGTGAGTTCATCCACGAGGAGGCCGAGCACACCGGCGCGCATCGCAAACTCAACACGGCGCTGCTGGACTACATGAAGGCGCCACCGCCCGGACTCGCCGCCGTCGAGGGCCTGCTCGACATCGTCAACCGGCGACTGTCGCTCTCCACCCGGGTCGCGCTGGTTGCGGCCCTCGAACATTTCACCGCCGTGCTGTCGAAGTCCTACCTGTGCAGTCACGGGCACTGGCAGTTCGGCTGCGCCTACGCGCGGGACCTGTTCCATCAGCATGCGCACGAAGAGATCGACCATCGCTCGGTGGCCTTCGACCTCTGGCTCCACCGGGGTGGCGGCAGCGTACCGGTCCGCATGGCAACCATCACCTCCATCCTGATGGTCGGCGCCGTCTATCTCGGCATCGCCGCGCCCTGGATACTCCACCGCAAGAATGGTGGCCGCTTCGCCGCGACCATCGCCGCACTCCTCACGCCCCGGCCGCGTCCCGCCGGCGCCGGCTCGACGTTCAAGGACCTGTTGCGCTACGTCGGCCGCAACTACCACCCCCGACATCTGATCGACGACTTGCCCAACCCCGAAGGAAGTTCGCAATGAAGATCCGCCAACCCGCCGCGCTGGCTGCCGCGGCACTGTTCGCGCTATCCACCCAGGCCCACCAGCCGGACATCCCGGCCGACACCCCGCCTGAATACATCGCCGAATGCGGCAGTTGCCACGTCGCCTATCCGGCGGCGCTGCTCTCGGAATCCGACTGGCGGGACATCATGCGCAACCTCGGCAAGCACTACGGCGACAACGCCAGCCTGGGCGAGGAGACGCGCAAACTCATCGAGGAGTTCCTGGCGCGCAATGCCGAACCGCACTGGAAAGCGCACTTCCCGTCCGGCGATCCGCCGCGGCTGACTGCCACGCTCTGGTACCGCGTCCACCATCACGAACTGCCGGACAACATCCTGCAGGACAAGCGCGTCGGCAGCGCATCGAACTGCGCCGCCTGCCATGTCAAGGCGGAGAAGCAACTCTTCGACAAGACGGACCTCACCGAGGTGCCGGCCGACTACGGCCTTGCCGAAAAGAAGGCCGTTGCGCAGCCCTGATCGGCAGCGACCCGCTCATGGTACCAGCGGCAGGACGACGGTGAACACCGCGCCGCCCTCGGGGCCATTGGCCGCCTCGATGCGGCCGCCGTGCTGCTCGACGATGCCGTAGCTGATCGCCAGCCCGAGCCCGGTGCCTTTGCCGACTGGCTTGGTGGTGAAGAAGGGATCGAAGATGCGCGGCAGGTTTTCCGGCGCAATGCCGGGCCCGTTGTCGGCAAAGCGCAGGCGCACGCTGTCGCCCGCAACCGCCGTCGAGATCGACAACCGCGCCTTGGCCTGGCCGGCGGTGGCGTCGCAGGCGTTCTGCACCAGGTTCATCATCACCTGCTGCAATTGCCCAGCCGAGCCGACCACCATCAATTCCGGGGGCAGATCGACCTCGACGGTGAAGCCGCTCGGCGCGGCCTTGCTCACCCAATGCACGGCGCGCTCGACGACCGGCACCAGGTCCATGGTCTCGCGCAGGTTGCGGTCGGCGGCCGAGAAACGCTTCAGGCCGTCGACGATGTCGCGCGTGCGCTCCGCGCCTTCGGCCGTACCCTCGATCAGCGACGGCAGGTCGGCCAGCATGCGGTCGATGCCCAGTTCCTCGCGCAACGCGTCGAGCCGCTCCCACGGTTCCTTGCGCCGCACCGCCTCGAGATATTCGTTGAGCCGGTTGCCGTAGCGCTTCAGCGCCAGCACGTTGCCGAACACGAAGCTGATCGGGTTGTTGAGTTCGTGCGCGACGCCCGCCACCAGCCGGCCGAGCGAAGCCATCTTCTCCGAATGCAGGAGTTGCTGTTGCGTGCGCTTCAAGTCCTCGTGCGCCTGGCGCAGCGCCTTGTAGGCGCGCCGCAACTCGCCGACCGGCCGGCCGGTCATCACCACGCCGAGCATCTTGCCGGTGGCGCTGTAGCGCGGCGTGCAGTTCAGCGACACCGGGATCGAGCTGCCGTCGGCCGCGCGCAACTGCATCTCGCAGTCGTGCAGCGTCTCGCCGACGTGGCCGGCGAAGAAGTGCTGCGCGTGCTGGCGCGAAGCCTCGTCTGCGAACAGGTCGAAGATGTTCCTGCCCTTCAGCGCCGCCTCGTCCTGGCCGGTCAGCTCCTGCAGCGACTGGTTCACATCCTGGATCACCCCGGCACGGTTGCAGACCAGCAGCACGTCCGACATCGAGGTCAGCACCGAGACGATGAACTGCTGCGACTCCTCGAGCGCCGCATTCTTGTCCTCCAGCGCCACCTCGTACTGCAGCAGGTCGCTATAGACCTCGTCCATCTTCTGGATCACGTCCAGCCAGACGCTCTCGCTGGCGCCCGCGCGTGCCGCCGCGACCAGTTGTTCGATGCCGTCGGGTTTGGATTTGTCGCTCATCGCTGCCTCGCTCAGTCGGCGAGTTCGTAGGCCGAACTACGCCCGCCGGCATCCATCTTGCGCAGAATGCCCAGCGAGATCAACTGGCTGATGTCGCGTAGCGCCGTATCGGACGAGCACTTGGCGATCGCGGCCCACTTGCTGTTCGTCAGCTTGCCTTCAAAACCATCGAGCAGCCGGTTGAGCACTATTGCCTGCCGCTCGTTCAGCGGTGTGCCCGCCCAGCGATGCCAGAAACGCGCTTTCGCCAAAACTGCTTCGAGCGTCTTCTGAGCACTTTCTACCGCGCGCAAGAGTGCTCCGAGGAACCAGGCCAGCCACTCGGTGACATCGAGCGTGCCCTTCTCCGTGCGCTCCAGGACGTCGTAGTAAGCCTTGCGCTCGCGCTGAATCTGCGCGGACAGGCTGTAGAAGCGCTGCGGGCTGCGCTCGGCGCGAGCCAGGAAGAGGTCGCCCACCGCACGGGCGAGACGGCCGTTGCCGTCATCGAAGGGGTGCAGCGTAACCAGCCACAAGTGCGCCAGCCCGGCCTTGATCAGGGCCGGCTCGACCGTGGCGGTATTGGCCCACGTCAGGAAATTCGCAGCCTCGCCCTCCAGGCTGGCGGCGGGTGGCGCTTCGTAGTGGACACGCTGGCGCTGGGTCGGTCCGGACACTACCTGCACCGGGCCGTTTGCATCGTCGCGCCAGGCGCCGACGCGGATTTTCGCCAGGCCGCTGTACCCGGTGGGAAACAAGGCCGCATGCCAGCCGAACAAGCGTTTCCGCGTCAGCGGTTCGGCACAGTGGGCCGTGGCGTCAAGCACCATCTCGACCACGCCCTCGACATGCCGATCCATGGGGGCAAGCGCGCCAATATCCACGCCCAGGCGACGGGCAATCGACGAGCGCACCGACTCGACGTCGAGCTGCTCCCCCTCGATTTCGCTGGTCTTGACCACGTCCTCGGTCAGTGCCGCCAGGCTGGCCTGGTCGCGCAGTGCCATGCCAACATCCGCCAGCCTGCCCAGCAACTGCCCTTGCGCCCGGCTCACTTCGGCCAACGGCCCGGCCAGCGCGGCGAGGTCGAAATGCATCGCCGGCCAATCGGGCAACTGCCAGATGTACCGTTTATCTCCGCTATTCATGCGGCGATTGTGGCACTCATTCGCCGCAATCGGCGTACTGCCGCGCCTGACTTTATGGTCAGCGAGTCAATGCACCGTACAAACCATGCACGGATCGAAGCGGGGAAAGGGGCCCCTTTGCTGCAGGTCTATGTCGTTCATGGGTTCGTCTTCACCAACTCACTCCAAGACGCGTATTCGAGGGGGCGGAGACCGAAACGGATGGCGTTCCCCTCATGCAGACTCTTGAATTCGTCCTGAATCAGTTCGACAAATCGATCATGATCGCCTTCGGCAATTGTCGTGGGAATCGCCGATCGAATTGCCGTGTCGCTGACGGGATGCCCTCCGCACACGATCGCACGCACAACTTCGCTGACCTCGGCGCGATGACGCAGTCGAAACGTGTCTGGAGGTACCAATTGCTGGCGAACCGCCACATAGTGCTGACATGAGCGTTCATAGGCCCAGACGAATACGTCGCGCAGCAATTCGATGCGATTCAACTCATAAACGCCAATCACTGCATCCACGTAGGCGCGGTCCGGTACATCGATGAACGACAACGGGCAGAGGTTCTCGCGAAACAGCGGGATGTTCGCCGCGAGGCGCGACACGCGCTTATTGACGTCCTGGAACGGCTGCAGATAGGGCAGGTGCACCATCAGAAAGAAAGCTTGCTCGAAGGGATCTCGAATATCGGCCGCCATATGAATCACGATGCCAAACAACTCGTCGAGTCGCTGCGGCAGCGCGATCGGCAGGTAGGTGCTGCCACCGATCTCGACGGCATGGTCGCGTACCCGTCCGCCGGCCTGCGGATTGGGCAGCAAGCCGTCGGACAGGAGCGCATGGATCGCGAGCATGGTCGGAATATTGACGCCGATGCCGTCGACGCCCCTGACCAGGTACTCGATGGCCGCCTTGTGGTTCAGGATCATCTGCGTTTCAAGGGCATCCTTGCCCTCGGCAGCCTGGCCGAACGCAATTAGCCGCTCAGTGTCGAGCCGACTGTACGTATTGCCTTCCAAGCGCGACGACGCCCACGAGAGGTCAATCAGCAGGCGGTTCATGATGTCGCGGGCGAAGGTTCCTGCCGGCGCCTGCTCGACTGGCGAACGGCCCAAGGTATGCACTTGCTTGCGTAGGGATTCGGAAAGATAGTAAGTCTGGTTGGGGTGGTAGCTTTCGAGAAGATCCTGGTTGTAACTGACAGGACGACGTTGCGTTCTCGGCTGACGTACATAGGCCTTGATCGCCTCGCCTTCGGCGGACAGTGGGACATAGAGTTCGCCTGCCGCGCTGAGTGTGTTGTGTTGCTGAACGATTGTTGCCTGACCGACAATCGGCGCCAGCCGATATTTCAACGTCCGTCGTCCGCCGGAAGTCAGGATGCGTTCCTTCGCCACCAGCGCTGCCAGACGACGTTGAAGGGTACGGCGCGAGATCGCATCGCCGACTTTGTCCAAGAGGCCATCCAGGCCGATACCGTCCGGATACCGACCGATCAACTCGGCGACCCAGTCCAACTCCTCGGCGGGAACAACTTTCGGCATGGCGACTGTCCATCGTTATGGCGCAAGATAATTATATGCGCCACTTTATTTGGCGTTAATACTCTATTTGCGCCATAAAGAAGTATCTTTATGGCGCAAATGGCCGTCAATGGACGGTACAAACCATGCACGGATCGAAGGACCGGACGATGTGCTGGACGGCGGCCGGGGCCTTCTCGCCCTCGCCGACCGGTACGCCGACCAGCGCCCGTTCGAGTGCGCCGGGGCGGCCGGCGGCATCGCGCGGCGAGAAGTTCCAGGTGGTGGGGGCGATGATCTGGTAGTTGTGGATGCGGCCGCGGCGGATGGAGAGCCAGTGGCCGAGCGAGCCGCGCGCGGCTTCGACGAGGCCGGCGCTTTCGGCTTCGGCCGGCAGTTCGCCTTCGAACGAGAAGGCGATGCCGGGCCGCAGGGCTTCGGCCCAGGCTTCCATGGCCGGCACCAGCCGTGCGACTTCCAGCAGGCGCGCAACGACACGCGCCTCGACACCGCCGCCGTCGCGGGCCACGAGGTCGCGCGCCAGCGGATGCCCGGCAACGACCTGGCGCGCCAGCGCGCCGGTCTCGACCACTTCGCCGCCCAGGCGCGGCGCCTTGCACCAGGTGTAGGCAGCCGCCTTGTCGGCGAGCGGCAGCGTCGAGCCGCGCCGCGGCTCCAGCGGTGCCTCGGCATCGGCATACCAGGCGTGGCTGACGTCCTCGACGATCTGCGCCGGGTCGAGCAATGCCGGGCCACCGGCCCAGACGCCGGCCGGCCACCAGCGGCCGGCCTCCAGCTCGTAGGCGCCGTAGCTCATGAAAGCGACGCCGGCATGGCCGAGCGCGCGCAGCTCGAGCGCCTGCGAGGCACGCAGGAAGAGGCCGAAATCGCTGGCGGCGTGCCGCTCGGCCCAGGCAGCGAGTTCTGCTGCCGAAGCGATCGCGGCGACCGCTTCGAGCGTATCGCCGAAGGTGGAGCGTTCGAGGAACTGGCGGAACTCGCGCAGCACGCGCAGCAGGCGCAGGCGCTCCGAGGCGCTGAGCGGATGCGTCGAGCCGCCGGGCTGCAGGGTCAACGTGTGCGGCCACTTGCCGGCCAGCAGGCCCATGGCGCGCATCAGCCCGGCGCGCGCCGGCAGGAATTCGCCCGCCGCCGTGCCGGTGACGGCCTTGAAGCGCGTCGAGGCGGCGTGCCACCACGGCTGACTTTGGTAGCAGTCACGCGCGAAGTCGGGCATGAAGAAGAGATAGAAATGCGTCACGTGGTCGGCGAGGTTCTCGACCGACTGGATCAGGTTGGCGGCAAGCCGGCCGTTCTCGGGCGGCTTGATGCCCATGGCGCCGGCCAGCGCCTGCGACGCGGCGGCCGATTGCGACACCGAGCAGATGCCGCAGATGCGCGGCACGAAGACCAGCGCATCGAGCGGCGCCTTGCCTTGCAGGATCTGCTCGAAACCGCGATAGAGCGAACTCCTGACGTGCGCCTCGCGCACCCGGCCGTCGGCGACGTCGAGGATCACTTCCAGGTCGCCTTCGACCCGGTTGAACGGGCCGACGATCAATCGCCTCATGGACGCCTCATGGCTTCTTCGCCGGGCGCGGCCAGCGGATGATGTGGTCGGTGGTGGCGTTCTTGCGCACCCGCGCCGGCGTCGCCGACTTCGACAGCGCCGCCAGGGCGATGAACCAGGCCTTGGGCATGTCGAGCGGCAGGCCGATCGGAATGCCGGCGATCTTCGGCGTGCGCGTGAATGGGTGGCCCGGCTCCTCGAAGGCAGGCTCGGTGCAACTGATGCAGGCGTAGCCGCCGCTGGTGCAGGAACCGCTGCCGTTCCAGGGCCGCTGGTTGCAGTCGGCATGCGCCTGCGTGCCCTTGCAGCCCATGTGCTCCATCAGACAGCCCTGGTCGCCGTTCTTCTCGGCACTGGCCTTGAACTCGTAGAACTCGTTGCGATTGCAGCCGTGATGTACCAGCACGTCGGTGTAGAAGCGCGGCCGGGCCAGGTCGTCGAGTTCGCGGTCGGTCATTTCGCCGCGCGCCAGCGCCAGTAGGGTCTCGGTGACCCAGTCGGGATGCGTCGGGCAGCCCGAAACATTGACCACCGGCAGGCCGGCACCGGCGCGAAACTGGCTGCCGAGCAGGCCGCCCGGGTTGGCCCCGTCGTATTGCAGGCCGCAAGCGTCGGTCGGATTGATGCCCGCGGCGGTGACGCCGCCGAAAGCCGCGCAGGAGCCCATGGCCACGACATGCCGGGCGCGCGCCGCGAGCAGGCGCACCCACTCGATCATCGGCCGCTCGGTGCCGGCCATGACGTGGAAGCGGCCGCTGCCCGCCGGACCGCGCAGCAGCGAACCTTCGATGCAGAGGACGTCGAACGGCGTGCTGCCGTCTACGCAGGACTCGAGGATGGCCAGCGCCTCGTCGGCGCAGGCTTCGGAAATGCTCGGATGCCAGACGATCTCGATGCTGGCGTCACGCAGCGTGGCGAACAGCGAGCCCCATTCGCTGCCCAGCCAGGAAAGCGTGCAGCCGCCGCAGCCGCCCGATTGCAGCCAGACGACTTTCATTCGTCCGGCTCCAGCCCGTAGCGCGCCAGCTTGGAGCGCAGGCCGACGCGCGACAAGCCGAGCTCTTCGGCGGCGCGGCTCTTGTTGCCGCGCTGGCGGATCAGGGTTTCCCGGATGACCTCGGCTTCGATGCGCTCCATACGATCCCTGAGACTGCCTTCGCCGTCCGCAAGTTGCATCGGGTCGGCGCCGTTCGCGGCCGAACCGCGCACCGCCGGGGACAGCAGTTCCGTGCCCAGCCAATCGCCGTCGCCAAGCGCCAGCATGCGCATCACCTCGTTTTGCAGTTCGCGCACGTTGCCCGGCCACGGGTGGTGCTCCAGGCAGCGCAGGGTGTCGGGCGTGAACAGCGCGCCGCGCTTGCCGGTCTGCTGGCGGCCTTGTTCGAGCAGTTCGGCGGCGATCAGCGGAATGTCCATCGGCCGCTCGCGCAACGGCGGCAGGTGCAGGGTCATGCCGGCCAGCCGGTAGTAGAGGTCCTCGCGGAAGCGGCCGCTCTGGACGTCGGCGGCGAGATCGCGGTTGGTCGCGGCGATCACGCGCACGTCGACCGAGATGGGGCGCGGGCTGCCGAGCGGGCGGATTTCGCCTTCCTGCAGGGCGCGCAGCAGCTTGACCTGGAAGGCCGGCGAGGTCTCGCCGATTTCGTCGAGGAAGATGGTGCCGCCGTCGGCCTGCTGGAAGAGGCCGATGCGGTCCTCGAAGGCGCCCGTATAGGCGCCGCGCTTGTGGCCGAACAACTCCGATTCGAGCAGCGTGTCGGGCAGCGCGCCGCAGTTTTCGACCACGAAGGCGCCATCGGCGCGCCGGCTGGCATAGTGAACGGCGCGCGCCAGCAATTCCTTGCCGGTGCCCGATTCGCCCGTGATCAGGATCGACAGCTCGTGCTGCGCGACGCGCTCCGCTATCCGGCACACCTCGTTGAGCGGGCTTTG
This sequence comes from Rhodocyclales bacterium, assembly GCA_016235765.1. GTDB lineage: Bacteria > Pseudomonadota > Gammaproteobacteria > Burkholderiales > Rhodocyclaceae > Fen-999. Next base: position 12,181 of record JACRIZ010000006.1, read on the forward strand.
CGCCGAACGCGCCAGACGGCTGAACGCCGCTTCGGCGCGTGCTTGGCCGCGCTTCTCCTTGACGCGTTTCTGCAGCACGGCCGGGCTGTCGCGCAATTCCAGCGTCAGGCGCTGGTTCGCCTGCTGCAGGCGCCACAGGTCGGCAGCGCCGCGCAAGGTCAGCAGCAACTGCTCCGGATGCCAGGGCTTGAGGATGTACTGCCAGATGCCGGCCTCGTTGATGCCGGCGATGATGTCCTCGGCTTCGGTGAAGCCGGAGATGATGATGCGCACGGTGTCGGGCCATTGCACCCGCACCTGCCTGAGGAAATCGACGCCCGAAGTGCCGGGCATGCGCTGGTCGCAGAGCAGGATGTGCACGAACTCGCGCGCCATGATTGCCGCCGCCTCGTCGGCCGAGCCGGCGGTCAGGACCGTGAAGTCCTCCTCCAGCGTGCGGCGCAGGGCTTCCTGCGAGCGCACCTCGTCGTCGACGACCAGAACCACTGCCTTCGCCACCGTCACTGATCGCTTCCTCCCGAAAGCAATCATTTCAAGCGGCGGAGCCCTGCCTTGTCAAGAACCGCGTACAAACAGGCGCCGCCGCGAAGGCGATTCGACCTCGACCGTGTCGGGATCGGCGGTCTTGTGGTCGCCCAGCAGCGCGATCAGGCTCGCGCGCGCGGAGAGCCGTGCCGTCTCCTGGTCGACGAATTGCGCCATCGAGGCGATCAGGGGACAGGCCAGGTATTCGCCGATCTCGTCCTCGCAACCACCAAGAAAAGGGAACTCACCGGCGGGGTAGGCAATCATCAGCCGGCGCCCCTCGGGCGCGCTGATCCACGTGGCCGCCGAGCCGGGCAGCAGGATCAGGTTCAGGGTCCATGGCGTGACCAGTGCGCCGAGCCACTGGTCCTCGTGCCGTGCGAAACCGACCGCCTCGACACGCAAGGCGGCATTGCAGAAGGGCAGGCCGGCCATGCGCTCGGCCTCGATGCGGCGAAAGGCATGCTCCACCTGCGCCGAGGGATCCTGCGCGAAGACCTTCACTGCCATGCGCGCACGTCTTCGGTACTCAACTCCATGAGTTCCTGCATCGCGCGCAAGGAATCCTCGGCGCGCTCGACCTCGACCCGCTCGAAGGCGAAGCCGCCCGCCTGGATCAGCAGGTAGTCACCCAGCGCGACCGGCTCGGGCAGCAACAGCAGGCTGACCTGGCGCGTCTCGCCGAAGGACTCGACGGTCGCCATGTCGCCGTCGATCGCGATGACTTTCGACGGCACCGCTAGGCACATGTCGCCTTCTCCTTGAGCGTTATACCGCGCGCCGCGAGTTCGGCCACGGCCAGATCGACCATCTCCGGAACGCGTGCCGCGACGGCCGGCGTCAGCTCCAGCCCGAGTTCGAGGCTGTCCGGCTCGACGCCGATCAGGACCATGTCCTCGGGCTTGTCGCCGATGAACTCGAGGCTGGCCAGCACGTCGCAGATGCTGATCTGGTGCGGCGACAGCTTGGAGCGGAAGAAGACCGGCACTTCGGCGCCCGCCAGCGTCACCACACTGCCGGCCGGCTGGCCGCGCTTGACCGCATCGAGCACGATCAGCAGATCGAGATTCGACAGCGGTTCGAGCAACTCCATGCCCGCCGTGCCACCGTCGATGACCTCGACGTTGGCCGGCGGATCGTAGCGCGCCAGCAGCGCCTCGGCAGCACGCACCCCCACCCCCTCGTCGGAGAGGATGGTGTTGCCGATGCCGAGAACAACCGCTTTCACCGTGTGGTCACCTTGACTGCCGTGCCTTCGTCATCGGTCAGGTGGATGGCGCAGGCGATGCAGGGGTCGAAGGAGTGCACCGTGCGCAGAACCTCCAGGGGCTTGTCGGCATCGGCGATCGGCGTGTCCTTGAGGGATGCCTCGTACGGTCCGGGCTCATCCTTCTCGTTGCGCGGACAGGCATTCCAGGTCGATGGCACGACGCACTGGTAGTTCTTGATCTTGCCGTCGTCGATGACCACCCAGTGCGACAGCGCACCGCGCGGCGCCTCGTGGAAGCCGACGCCATGGACCTCGCCCTTCGGAAACACGGGTTTGTTGAAGGTCTTGAGGTCGCCCTTGGCGATGTTGCCGAGCAACAGGCTCCACTGGTTGGACAACTCGTCGACCAGCACCGCGCAACGCACCGCCCGCGCGGCATGACGGCCGATGGTCGAATGCATGGCGTCGAGGCCGACCTTGGTCTTGGCCAATGCGGAAACGGTGTCGAGCGCCGCCGTGGCGTATTTCTTGGTCGGTGCATGGCCGGCCGCCAGTCCGCAGAGCACGTTGGCGAGCGGCCCCACCTGTGCCGTCTTGCCGTAAAAGGTCGGCGACTTCAGCCAGGAGTACTTGCCGGCATCCTGGAAGTCGGTGTAGTTCGGCTTCGTCTCGCCTTGATAAGGATGCAGCGGTTTCTGCTCGCTGTAGTCGTACCAGGAGTGCTTGATCGACTCCTCGACGCCCTTGACCCAGTACTCGTCGCCGAACTTGCTGATCGGCTTGTAGGTCGACAGGTCCTTGCCCGTGATGAAGCCGCCGGGAACGGCGAACTTCGTACCCATGGTGTCGAGCGGCACATCCGGGACCGACAGGTAGTTGGTGACGCCCGCACCGACCGCGGTCCAGTCGGCATAGAAGGCGCCTACCGCGGCGACGTCGATCAGGTACACGTTCTTGACGAAGTCGGCCAAGTCGTCGATCCAGGCCTTGAGCGCCAGCAGGCGCTCGACCGTCAGTACCGACTGCGAATCGGTGGCGAGCGGGTTGGCGACGCCGCCGACCGCGAGGTTCTGGATGTGCGGCGTCTTCGAGCCGAGCACCGAGACGATCTTGTTGGCCTTGCGCTGGACTTCGAGCGCTTGCAGGTAGTGCGCCACGGCGAGCAGGTTCACCTCGGGCGGCAGTTTCATGGCCGGATGGCCCCAGTAGCCGTTGGTGAAGATGCCGAGCTGGCCGCCATTGACGAAGCCGGCCAGACGCTCCTTGGTCGCGCGCATCTCGTGCTTGCCGTTGAGCTTCCACGACGACAGGCTTTCCGCCAGGCTGGCGGTCTTGTCGGGATCGGCCTTCAGCGCCGAGGTCACGTCCACCCAGTCGAGCGCCGACAGGTGGTAGAAGTGCACGATGTGGTCGTGCACCGCATGCGCCAGCATGATGATGTTGCGGATGTACTGGGCATTGAGCGGCACCTCGAGCTGCAAGGCGTTCTCGACCGCGCGCACCGAGGTCATCGCGTGCACGGTGGTGCACACGCCGCAGATGCGCTGGGTGATGCTCCAGGCGTCGCGGGGATCGCGGCCGAGCAGGATCAACTCGATGCCGCGCCACATCTGGCCTGACGACCAGGCCTTGGCGACCTTGCCGCCGTCGACATCGACGTCGATGCGCAGATGCCCCTCGATACGGGTGATGGGATCAATAGTTACACGCTTGGACATTTTCCGTATCTCCTATCAGGCTTCGCGCGGCAACACCGGGAAGCGGCGGGTAATGATGATGTAACCGAGAACTTCGAGTGCAAACATGCCGATCGTCACCAGAAGTTCAGGCAGTGCCGGGAAGTAGCTGAAGCCGTCGCCGGTCTCGTAGCCGATCAGGAAGCCGTTGATGCGCAACAGCGCACCGCCGAGCATCAGCAGGATGCCGGCCAGGAACAGCTTGGCCGGATTGCGGCGATCGGCCTCGCGGCCGATCAACACCAGCGGCGCGGCGAAGCAGGCGGTCTCGAGCCAGAACATCAGCGCTTCCAGGGACGGGGCGAAGGCGCTACCCAGTGCGCCGCGGACCAGGATGTCGCCGAAGCGGACCACCAGATAGGCCACCAGGAAGCCAAGCATGATCTTCGACAGCGGTGTCAGCAGATGCATCTCGATTTTGCGCCGGTACGCGCTGGAGGCGACGCAGGACTCGAACAGCACCACCGCATAGCCCATGGTCACCGCCGTCAGCAGATAGAGCAGCGGCTCGAGCGGCGTCCGCCAGAGCGGATGGATTTGCACGCCCAACACCACCAGCAGGGTACCGAGCGACGACTGGTGCATCATCGGCAGCACGGTACCCAGCGCGATGACGAAGAACATCACCCTGGACAGCTTGCGCTTGGTGTCCTCCCTGCCCATCTGCTCCAGGAAGGTCGGCGAGAACTCGATCCACATGACGATGATGTAGGCGGTGATGCAGATCGCCACCTCGAACATCACCGAGTTCAGGTTCACCGAGCCGGGCCAGAACATGTTCCAGACGTTCCACCAGCGACCCAGGTCGAAGATTACCCCGGCGCCGGCCAGCGTATAGCCGAACAGGCTGGCCAGCAACGCCGGCCTCACCAGGGGGTGATACTCGCCGCGGTTGAAGATGTAGACCAGCATCGCGACCGAGAAGCCGCCGCAGGCGAAGGCCGAACCGATGATCACGTCGACCACCACCCAGATGCCCCAGGGGTAGCCGTCGTTGAGGTTGGTCACCGAGCCGAGGCCGAAGATGAAACGAACCAGCAGGAGCGTGGCCATGAGCGCCACCAGCACACCCGCGACGAGGGTCGTGGCATTGAGCAGACGACCGCCGACCGGCGCTGGAGCTGCATGCGTGTGATTGGCCATGGTCAGCCCTCCTTCCGTTCGCTGTCGTTGGCAGTCTCGCCTTCGTCAGCCTTGACGTTGCGCTTGGCTGCGAAGGTCATTGCGCCCAACACCGCGAAGGGCATGAGCAGGTTGCTATAGAGCGTGTGCTGGATCGTCTCCGACAGCGCGGCTGCGGACTCGGGCGGCAGGTCGGGCATGCCGACCTTCTGGAAGTTCACCCCGGAGAGCTTCAACACCTGGGTGCCGCCGTACTCCTTTTCGCCATAGACGTGCTGCAGGTAGGTGCCGGCCGGCATCTCGTAACTCTGGTCGGGACCGCCGATCTTGCCGCGCGGGAAGCGGTTCACCTGGCCCGGCTTCATCGCCAGGCGGCGCTTGGCCTCGGCCAGCAGGTCGCTGGTCTTGCCATAGAGCGTGGCGCCAGTCGGGCAGACCTCGGCACAAGCCGAGTAGTGGCCGTCCTTGTAGCGGTGACGGCACAACTCGCACTTGCCGATGCGGCCGGTCGGATCGTCGTACTGGTACTTCGGGATGCCAAACGGGCAGGCGGCGACACAGTAACGGCAGCCGATGCACTTGTCCGGGTTGTAGCCGACGATGCCGGTTTCCGGGTCCTTGGTCATCGCCGACACCGGACAGGCCGAGACGCAGGACGGATCGGCACAGTGCATGCACGACACCTTCATGAACGAGTAGCCATTGACCTCCTGGTCCTTGGTGTCCATCGTCCCGTTGCGGTACATCTTGATGAGGTTGAAGGTGTAGCCGTTGGTGTCGAGCGGCGTATCCCATAGCTGGTCTTCTGTCGAGAAGACCGGCGGATTGCCGTTGGCCTCCTTGCAGGCCGCGACGCAGGCCTTGCAGCCCACACACAGCGTCGCGTCGTAGAGCAGGCCGAGCGCCTCGGGCGGGCGCTGCCGGGTTTCTCGGGCACAGGCAGGGTCGGTGGCGACGCCGGCAGTCAGCGCAGCCCCTCCGGCCAACACGCCCCTGAGGAAATCACGACGGTTTGCCATGATCAAGCCTCCGTCTTGTTGCTGCGTGCACCTTCCTGGGCCTTTTCGAGTTCCTCGGCCTTGTGCGACAAGCCCATGTTGCGCGTCAGCATCGCCGCCCCACCGGCAGCGGCGGCGGCGATCGCGGCCAGGGCCGCAGCGGCGGCGAAGGAAGCACCCTTGCCCTGCTCCTCGACGATGCGCGGATACTGGAGCGGCGGTGCGACGTTGATCATCTTCGCTACCTGATGGATGGGCTTCTGGAAGCCGATGCCCTTCTCGGAGCAGCCGATGCAGGGATGGCCGCAACCGACCGGCCAGTTGCCCTCGCCGGCGTCGCCGAAGCCGAGGGTCGGGCAGTTGGCGTAGGTTTCGGGACCCTTGCAGCCGAGCTTGTACAGGCAGTAGCCCTTGCGGTGGCCTTCGTCGCCGAATTCCATGGCGAAGCGGCCCGCGTCGAAGTGGGCGCGGCGCTCGCAGTTTTCGTGGATCAGGCGGCCGTAGGCGAACAGCGGGCGACCCAGCTTGTCGGTAGCCGGCAGTTTGCCGAAGGTGAGGAAATGGACCACCGTGCTCAGGAAGTTGTACGGGTTGGGCGGGCAGCCGGGAATCGTCACCACCGGCTTGCCGAGGATGTCCGCCACGCCGGACGCGCCGGTCGGGCTGGAGTCGGCACCGGAGATCGAGGGTATCGTCGAGGGCATGCCGCCCCACGAGGCGCAGGAACCGATGGCGATCACCGCCGCGGCATCCGCCGCGCACTCCTTGACCAGATCGACGGCGGTTTGGCCGCCGACCTTGCAATAGATGCCGTTCTGCTTGGTCGGGATCGCGCCTTCGACGACCAGGACATACTTGCCCTTGTTGGCGGCCATCGCGTCCTTGCGCGCCTTCTCGGCCTGGTGGCCGGCAGCGGCCATCAGCGTCTCGTGGTAGTCGAGCGAAATGACGTCGAGGATCAGCTTTTCGAGCGTCGGGTGTTCGGCGCGCAGGAGCGACTCCGAACAACCGGTGCATTCCTGGAAGTGCAGCCAGATGACGGACGGGCGCTTGGCCTTCTCCACCGCCTTGGCGATCGCCGCTTCGGCACCGGCCGGCAGACCCAGGGTACCCGCCGTCGCGGCGCAAAATTGCAGGAACTCACGGCGATCGATATGCAGCCGGCTGCTGACCGCTTCTGCCGATTTATCTGCGTCGAGCAACAATTTCTCCCCCATCATCTTCTCCCGATATTGGTCGGATCGAACCAGAAAAAAGAAATAACCTTACAAGAAGTATGCCAACCCCAACTGAATCACATATCTGTTACAAGTCAATTAGATACGCAGTCACCCGTCAGGGAAATTGGAAAACCACTTTCCAATCACGAGTAAAATCTGGAAGGCCACCTTCCATAATCACTCGCTAATACGCGGCTATTAGTACCTCCGATAACCGGCCGCCGTTTTGATCTGAAACAACAATGCAGTGAGCGCGCAGGCATAATTTGCTGGTGCAGCGCAAAAAACTGGAGGCCGACATGTTTCCCACCAACGCAGTCGACATTGGCGACATCCTTGACCGCCACGGCCGCGACGGCACCCGGCTGATGCAGATACTGCGCGAGACACAGGAAGTGCTGGGCTGGCTGGCGCCGGAAACCATCACTGCGATCGCCAAGGGCGTCGGCTGGCCGCGGGCCAAGGTCGAAGGCACCGCCGGTTTCTACAGTTTCTTCCACACGCAGCCCATGGGCCGCTACCGCATCCTGTGGAGCGACAACATCACTGACCGCATGATCGGCAACCGCGATTTGATGCAGGCCCTGTGCCGGAAACTCTGGCTGGAACCGGGCCGCCTCTCCGAGGACGGGCTCGTCTCGGTCGATACCACCTCGTGTACGGGCATGTGCGACCAGGGGCCGGCCCTACTGGCCAACTACCGGGCGATCACCCGCATGACCCCCGAACGGGTGGCGCAGATGGCGGAACTGATCCAGAAACAGGTGCCGGTCGCCGAATGGCCCGCCGAGTGGTTTCGCGTTGACGACAACATCCGCCGCGCCGACATCCTGCTGAACAATGCCATGCGGCCCGGCGAAGCGTTGAAGGCGGCGCTGGCCCGCGAAGCGGAAGCGGACCAGGAAAGCGCCGCCAACGCGCGCTCCTGGCGCGAGGGCGTCAATGCCGCGACGCAGGGGCCCTCGGCGGTCCTGGAAGAGGTCAAGAAGTCGAACCTGCGCGGCCGCGGCGGTGCCGGCTTCACGACCGGCATCAAGTGGGAAGCCTGCCGGCATGCGCCGAGCGACGAGCGCTACGTGGTCTGCAACGCCGACGAGGGCGAGCCCGGCACCTTCAAGGACCGCGTGCTGCTGACCCGCCAGGCGGACCTGGTGTTCGAAGGCATGACGGTCGCCGCCTACGCGATAGGCGCGAAGAAGGGCTACCTCTACCTGCGCGGCGAGTACCGCTACCTGCTCGATCCGCTCAACGACGTGCTGGCACGCCGGCGCGACCTGGACCTGCTCGGCACCGGAATCCTCGGTCGGCCCGGCTTCAACTTCGACATCGAAGTACACCTCGGCGCGGGCGCTTACGTCTGCGGCGAGGAATCGGCGCTGATCGAATCGCTGGAAGGCAAGCGCGGCGTGCCGCGCAACCGGCCGCCCTACCCCGTAACGTCGGGTTTCCTCGGCAAACCGACGGTGGTGAACAATGTCGAGACTTTCGCGGCCGCGGCACTCATCGCCGCCGAGGGCGGCGACTGGTATCGCGGCATTGGCACGGCGAAGTCGGCGGGTACCAAGCTGCTCTCGGTATCGGGCGACGTCGCCCGGCCGGGCATCTACGAGTACCCGTTCGGCGTCACCGTTGCCGAGGTGCTGGCCGACGCCGGCGCCGCCGAAACCCAGGCGGTGCAGGTGTCCGGGCCCTCCGGGGTCTGCGTCGCCGACAACGAATTCGGCCGCCGCATCGCTTTCGAGGACATCCCGACCGCGGGCGCCTTCATGGTCTTCGACCGCAACCGTGACATGTTCGAGGTGGCGCGCAACTTTGCCCAATTCTTTGCCCACGAATCCTGCGGTTTCTGCACGCCCTGCCGGGTCGGCACCACGCTGCTCAGGAACCTGATGGACAAGATCGGCAACGGCCACGGCACGCAATACGACATCAACGAGATCTACCAGGTTTCGCGCGTCCTGCAGATGGCGGCGCATTGCGGCTTGGGCCACACGGCCCCCCATCCGCTGCTCGACACGCTGGAAAAGTTCCGCCCTGCCTACGAGCGGCGCCTGAAGAGCCTGGATTTCGAGCCGGCCTTCGACCTCGATGGTGCGCTCGCCCAGGCGCGCCAAATGACCGGCCGCGACGACCTGGCCGCTCACCTGGAGAATGCAGAATGACCGGCACCTTCACCCTCGACGGCCGCGAGATTGCTTTCGAACCCGGCCAGACCGTGATGCAGGCGGCGCTGGCTGCCGGCGTCTTCGTCCCGCACCTCTGCTACCACCCGGAGTTCCGCCCCCACGGCAGTTGCAAGCTGTGCACCATGAAGATCAACGGCCGCCCGGCCACCTCCTGCACCATGCCGGCCGTTGCAGGCATGGAAGTGGAAAGCGACACCGCGGAGATCAACGACAAGCGGCGCATGCTGGTCCAGATGCTGCTGGTCGAGGGCAACCACTTCTGTCCGTCCTGCGAAATGAGCGGCAACTGCAAGCTGCAGGCGCTCGGCTATACGCTGGGCGTGATGACGCCGCATTTCACGCACTTCTTCCCGGACCGGCCGGTCGACGCCTCGCATCCCGAGATGCTGCTCGACTTCAACCGCTGCATCCTCTGCGAACTGTGCATCCGCGCCAGCGCCGAGGTAGACAAGAAGAACGTCTTCGCGCTGTCCGGGCGCGGCATGAAGAAGCACCTGGTCGTCAATGCCGAATCGGGGCGTCTCGCCGACACTGACTTTGCGGCCACCGACAAGGCCGCCGAGGTCTGCCCGGTCGGCGTCATCCTGAAAAAACGGCGCGGCTTCGCGGTGCCGATCGGCAAGCGCACCTATGACATCAAGCCGATCAACGAACAGGCCGAGCGCTTCAAGCCCGTGGCACCCACGGTCAGGGAGAAAGCCTGATGAACGCGCCCGCCAAGAAACTGCGCGTCGCCACGACCAGCCTGGCCGGCTGCTTCGGCTGCCACATGTCCTTCCTCGACATCGACGAACGCATCCTCAAGCTGGTCGAGCTGGTGGAGTTCGACCGCTCGCCGATCACCGACATCAAACATTGCGGCCCCTGCGACCTTGGCCTGGTCGAGGGCGGCGTCTGCAACGCGGAGAACGTGCATGTGCTGCGCGAATTCCGCGCCAACTGCAAGATCCTGGTCGCCGTCGGCGCCTGCGCGGTCAACGGCGGCCTGCCGGCCCAGCGCAATCACCTCGACCTGCGCGACATCCTGGAAGAGGTCTACGAGACCGAGGGCGGACTGGCGCGCGGCAGCAAGATCCCGAACGATCCGGAACTGCCGCTGCCGCTCGACAAGGTGCATCCCATCCACGAGGTGGTGAAGATCGACTACTTCCTGCCCGGCTGCCCGCCGCCCGCGGACGCCATCTGGAAGTTCCTCACCGACCTGATCGCCGGCCGCACGCCGGTGATGGGCCACGGCCTGCTGCACTACGACTGAGAACGATCATGAGCTTCGAACTCGAAACTGCATCCCATCCGGAAAACCTGAGACGCGTCGCCATCGAACCCGTGTCGCGGGTCGAGGGCCACGGCAAGGTCACGCTGCTGCTCGACGACGACAACCGCGTGCACCAGGTGCGCCTGCACATCGTCGAGTTCCGCGGCTTCGAGCGCTTCATCCAGGGCCGCCCCTACTGGGAAGTGCCGGTGATGGTGCAGCGGCTGTGCGGCATCTGCCCGGTTTCGCACCACCTGGCCGCCTCGAAGGCGCTCGACATGGTGCTGGGCGCCAGGCTCACGCCGACCGCCGAAAAGGTGCGGCGCCTGATGCACTACGGCCAGATCCTGCAATCGCACGCCCTGCACTTCTTCCACCTCTCGTCGCCCGACCTGCTGTTCGGCTTCGGCTCCAACGTTGCCAGTCGCAACGTGGTCGGCGTCATCGCCGCCGCGCCGGAGACCGCGAAGAAGGGCGTGCTGCTCAGGAAGTACGGCCAGGAAGTGATCCGCATGACGGCCGGCAAGCGCGTGCATGGCACCGGCTCGATACCCGGCGGCGTGAACAAGTCGCTTGCCGCCGAGGAACGCGAATCGCTGCGCAAGGACATCTACCAGATGGTGGCCTGGAGCCGGGAAGCGGTGCAGATCATCCGCAGCCTGTTCGAGAAGAACCTCGCCGAATACAACGCCTTCGGCCGCTTCGAAGCCCAATCGATGAGCCTGGTGCGCGCCGACGGCGCGATGGACCTCTACCACGGCGGACTGCGCGCCCGCGACGCGACCGGCAAGCTGCTCTTCGACCACTTCGACTACGGCCGCTACTGGGACGTGATCGCCGAGGAAGTGAAGCCGTGGTCGTACATGAAGTTCCCGTTCTTCAAGAACCAGGGACCGGAGCATGGCTGGTATCGGGTCGGCCCCCTGACGCGGGTCGCCAACTGTGATTTCATCCCGACGCCGCTGGCCGACCGCGAGCGCCAGCAGTTCCTCGCCTACGACGGCGGCAGCGCGGCGGGCGCCACACTCGGCTACCATTGGGCGCGCATGATCGAAATGCTGCACGCCGCCGAGAGCATCAAGGACCTGCTCAACGACGACGACGTCGTCGGTACCGACCTGGCGGCGCCCCCTGGCCAACGCCAGGAGCGCGGCGTCGGCGTCATCGAGGCACCGCGCGGCACCCTGATCCACCACTATCGCGTCAATGAGAACGACGAGGTGATCCGCGCCAACCTGATCGTGTCGACCACGCACAACAACCAGGCAATGAACGAGGCGATCCGTCAAGTGGCGCGGCAGTACCTGGACGGCCACGAGGTCACGGAAGGCCTGCTCAACCACATCGAAGTCGCCATCCGCGCCTTCGACCCCTGCCTGTCCTGTGCCACCCATGCGCTCGGCCGGATGCCGCTGGAAGTGGCAATAGTCAGCCGCGACGGCACGCCTGTCGACAGCCTGATGCGTGACGCGCGCGGCGTCTGCACGCGCGCGTGACCGCACCGATCCTGGTCTTCGGCTGGGGCAATCCCAGCCGCGGCGACGACGCGCTCGGGCCGCTGTTCGTCGAGCGCATCGAGGCGCTGAACCTGCCGGGCGTGGCATGTCTGACCGACTTCCAGCTCCAGGTCGAGCATGCGCTCGACCTCAAGGACCGCCGGCGCGTGCTGTTCGTCGACGCCAGCATCGAGACCGAGACCATGGCCGCGACGCGCATCGAGGCCACGCGCGATACGAGCTTCACGACGCACGCGATCTCGCCGCAGAGCGTGATGCAGACCTTCGTCGACATCGAGCAGACCGCGCCGCCGCCCTGCTGGCTGCTGGCGATCGGCGGCCGCTCGTTCGAACTCGGTGAGCCGCTTTCGGCTGATGCCACGGCGAACCTGGCCGCCGCCATCGCTTGGGCCAGCCACTGGCTGGCCGTAGAATAGCGCGACGTCACAGGGGGGGGCCAACATGGACGTCAGCAACGCCATCGAGCACATCGAGAACCGCACCTACGACGAAATCGCCATCGGCGACAGCGCGAGGCTGGTGCGCACACTGCGTCCGGAAGACATCCAGATGTTCGCCATCATGTCCGGCGATTTCAACCCCACGCACGTCGATCCGGAGTACGCGCGTTCCTCGGCCTTTCGCGAAGTGGTGGCCCACGGCATGTGGGGCGGCGCGCTGATTTCCAACGTACTCGGCACCCAGTTCCCCGGCCCCGGCACCGTCTACGTCGGCCAGACGCTCAATTTTGCGCGCCAGGTACGCATCGGCGACACCGTCACGGTCAACATCACCTGCCGGCGCAAGTTCGACCACAACCACCACATCGTCTTCGACTGCCTGTGCACCAACCAGGACGGCCAGACGGTGATCGAGGGCGCCGCCGAGGTGCTGGCACCGACCGAGAAGGTGCGCCGGCCAAAGGCCGACCTGCCGGAATTCCGCCTCTCCTCGACGCGCAAGGCACGTTACGAGCACTTGTTGCAGATCACGCAAGGGCTGTCGCCGATCGCCATGGCGGTGGTGCATCCCTGCGACGACGAATCGCTCAAGGGCGCCATCCTGGCCCGCGACCGCGGCCTGATCGTGCCGACCCTGGTCGGCCCCGAGGCCAAGATCCGCACCCTGGCCGAACGACTGACGCTCGACCTCGCCGGCTGTCGCATCGTCAATGTGCCGCACAGCCACGCCGCCGCCGAATCAGCCGTAGCACTGGCGCGCGAGGGCGAAGTGGCGGCGCTGATGAAGGGCTCGCTGCACACCGACGAACTGATGTCGGAAGTGGTCGACAAGGCCACTGGCCTGCGAACCGAACGGCGCGTCAGCCACGTGTTCATGATGGACGTGCCGACCTATCCGCGGCCGCTGCTGATCACCGATGCCGCCGTGAACGTCCAGCCGACGCTGGAAGACAAGGTCGACATCGTGCAGAACGCCATCGACCTGGCGCTGATGCTGCACATCGCCGAACCCAAGGTCGCCATCCTCGCCGCCGTCGAGACGGTCAATCCATCCATGCAGGCGACGCTCGACGCGGCCGCGCTGTGCAAGATGGCCGACCGCGGCCAGATCAACGGCGGCATCCTCGACGGCCCGCTGGCCTTCGACAACGCCATTTCGGAATTCGCCGCCCGCACCAAAGGCATCCGCTCCGCCGTCGCCGGCCGGGCCGACATCCTGCTGGTGCCCGACATCGAATCCGGCAACATGCTCGCCAAGCAGCTCGAATACCTGGCCGACGCACTGTCGGCCGGCATCGTGCTCGGTGCCCGCGTGCCCATTGTCCTCACCTCGCGCGCCGACTCGGCGGAAGCGCGCAGCGCCTCGACCGCCATCGCCGTCGTCATGGCGCATACCGAACGAAAGAAGCTCTGATGGCCGAAGCGATCCTTACCGTCAATGCCGGCTCGTCCTCGATCAAGTTCGCGCTGTTCGACAATGGCCACGCGATCCCCGCACAACCGGAAGTGGTCGGCCAGATCGACGGCATCGGCGCCCAGCCCCACCTGAAGGCCAGGAACGCGGCGGGCGACGTACTCGATGACTGCGACCTGCCGCTGACCGGCGACGGGCAGCACCGGGCCGCGCTCGCCTTCCTGGTCGACTGGCTGAACCACCACGACGACGGCCGCCGGATCGTCGGCGTCGGCCATCGCGTCGTGCATGGCGCGGAGACCTATTCGCGGCCGCTGCTGCTCGATGCCGCTGCGCTCGAAATCCTGCGCGGCTTCCTGCCGCTGGCGCCGCTGCACCAGCCGCACAACATCGCCGGCATCGAGGCAATGACCGCCGCCCTGCCCGGCGTGCCGCAGGTCGCCTGCTTCGACACCGCTTTCCATCGCAGCCAGCCCGAGGTCGCCCAGCGCTTCGCCCTGCCGCGCTCGATCACGAAGATGGGCGTGCGCCGCTATGGTTTCCACGGCCTCTCCTACGAGTACATCGCCGACGTGCTGCCGCAGTGCCTTGGCGAGCGTGCCGACGGTCGGGTGATCGTCGCCCATCTTGGCAACGGCGCCTCGATGTGCGCCATGAAGGACAGGCGCAGCGTCGCCACCACCATGGGCTTCACCGCCGTCGAGGGCCTGATGATGGGCACGCGCAGCGGCAGCATCGACCCCGGCGTGCTGATCTACCTGATGGACTACCAGGGCATGAATGCCAAGGCACTGGAAAACCTGCTCTACAAGGAATCCGGCCTGCTCGGCGTCTCCGGCATCTCGCAGGATATGCGCGAGCTGCTCGCCTCCGACCGTCCCGAGGCGCGCGAGGCGGTGGATCTCTTCTGCTACCGGATCGTGCGCGAGATCGGCTCGTTGTCCGCCGCCCTCGGCGGCCTCGACGCGCTGGTGTTCACCGGCGGCATCGGCGAACATGCCGCGCCGGTGCGCACCCAGGTGTGCCGGGCGATGGGCTGGATGGGCATCGCGCTCGACGATTCCGCCAACGCGACGCACCAGAGGCGTATCACCACGGCTGACTCTTCGGTCGACGTGCTGGTGCTGCCCACCAACGAGGAATGGATGATCGCGCGTCACACGGCCGAACTGGTTGACTGAAGGTCAACCGGGCCGGGCGCAATGCGCCCGGTACAATCGCCACATCGCGTTCCTTTGCCGCCCATGACCGCCAGGCCGCCCGACCAAGACGTTGCGCTGCACCTGCTGATCCTCGCCGCCGACGCCGGCGAGGCCGCGCAGGTCGCCGCGCACTTCGAGGATGCGAGCTACGCCCTGGTGACGGACGCCACCAGCCTGCGCACCGCGCTGCGCGCCGGCCCGTGGGACGCCGCGCTCTACCTCTTCAACCTGGCCGGCCTGACGCCGGCGGGCGCACTCAAGGTACTGCACGGCCTCGACCTGGACTTGCCCTTCATCGTCATTGCCGATCCAGCCGACGAGAAGGCGGCCGCGCGCGCGATGCGCTCGGGCGCGCACGACGTGGTCTTCCGCGACCGCATCGGCCGCCTGGTGCCGGCCGTCGAGCGCGAGGTGCGCGAGGCGCGCTACCGGGCCGACCACCGCGCCACGCTGGCCATGGTCAACGACAGCGACCTGCGCTTCCGCGGCCTGGCCGGCAGCCTGCCGGGCATGGTCTTCCACCTGCAGCGCAGCTCGGATGGTGGCTACCGCTTCCTCTACGTCAGCGAGGGCAGCCAGCGCCTGTTCGGCATCAAGCAACACGAACTGCTGGCCTCGCCGAAGAAGTTCTTCGAGGCTTTCGAGGCCGACGACCGGCGGGAACTGGAGGCGGCGCTCGCCCAGTCGGCGGCGAGCGGAACCCCGCTCGACTGGTCGGGCCGCCTGCGCGGCCGCAGCCGCAGCGGCAGGTGGGTGGACCTGCGCTCGACGCCACAGCGAGGCGAGGACGCGCATGCGGGCGGCCACGGCATCGTCAACTGGCAGGGCATTGCCACCAATATCACGACCATCAAGGAAACCGAGGCGGCCCTGCGCTCATCGCGCGAACAGCTCTCCGAACTGTCCTTCCACCTGGAGGCGGCCCGCGAGCAGGAACGCGAGCGCATCGCCCGCGACATCCACGACGAACTGGGCAGCTTCCTGGTGCGGCTGAAGATCGAGGCGACGCTGCTCGCCGGCAAACTGCCGGCCGAGCCGCCGGCCTTGCGCGAAAAGGCCCGCTCCATCGAGAGCCTGCTCGATCAGGCGATGGGCGCCGCCGGCCGCGTCGCCCGCGAACTGCGGCCCGGCATCCTCAAGGAGTTCGGCCTGCCGGCGGCGATCGAGTCGCTGGCCGAGGACTTTTCCCAGCATTTCGGCATCACCTGCCGCGTCCATTGCGACGACGATCTCGATGCCGACCCGGACACTTCACTGGCGCTGTTCCGCATCGTCCAGGAGACGCTGACCAACGTCGCCAAGCATGCGCACGCTTCGCTGGTCGTCGTGCGGCTGAGGCGGGAAAAAGGTAGCATTGCGCTCGAACTGCGGGACAACGGCCGGGGCATTTCCGATGCCGACATGGCCAAGCCGAAATCCTTCGGCCTGCGCGGCATTCGCGAGCGCGTGCACAGCCTGACTGGCGAATTCACGATCGCCTCGGGCGAGCATGGCGGCACCCATGTCCGCCTGCGGGTGCCGGAGCGACGCGGCGCGGAAACCACCGCAACGGACGAGGTAGAAGACGTGCAGCGCAAACTGTTTTGACCATGAACGACAAGATTCACGTACTGATAGCAGACGACCACGCCATCGTGCGCCAGGGCCTGAAGCAGATACTCTCGGAGACCGAAGACCTGATCGTCGCGGGCGAAGCCGACGATGGCGTCGAGGCGCTGCAACTGGCGCGCCAGCAGGAATGGAACGTCTTCCTGCTCGACGTCTCGATGCCCAACCGCAACGGCATCGATACGCTCAAGCAGTTGAAGAAGGAATTCCCCAAGCTGCCCGTTCTGATCCTGTCCATGCATCCCGAGGAGCAGTACGCGGTGCGCGCGCTGAAGGCCGGCGCCTCGGGCTACCTGACCAAGCAGAGCGCGCCCGAGCAGCTCGTCACGGCGATCCGCCAGGTCGCCGGAGGCCGCAAGTACGTCAGCCCGACGGTGGCCATGCAGTTGGCCGACGCCATCGCCAACGACTCCGACTCCGAGCAACCGCCGCATGAACTGCTCTCCGACCGCGAATATGAAGTGCTGAAGCTGATTGCGACCGGCAAGACGCTGACGCAGATCGCCGAGGAGCTCAACCTTGCCGTCGCCACCATCAGCACCTTCCGGGCCCGCATCCTGACCAAGCTGGGCCTCTCCAGCACGGCCGAACTGATCCGCTACGGCCTCGAACACGGCCTGACCTGAGCGCCATGGCCGACACCCAGCAGCCCTCCGACATCGCCCGTGAGACGCTGCGGCAACTGGCGCTGCGCCGCACGCCGCCGACCCCGGACAACTACCGCACCCTGTATCACGAGATCGCCGGCACGGCCGCCGCCGAAACCTTCCCCGAGCGGGCACTCAAGGCGCTGAGCGCCGGCCTGCCGCGCGCGACGCAGGAGCAGATGCGCTTCGCGCGCCAGATCGACACGGCGGTCGGCGAAGGCAGTTGGGACGCCATCAAGGCGACGCTGACGGAACTGCTGAACAAGACTGCCGCGGCGCCGCCCAACTGGAGCGGGCTGATCCGGGATCTGCTCAGCCAGTACGAGGCGCGGCACGCAGGGACGACGCCGGCCAAGAAGCGCGAGGCGCTCGAACACGTGCTGGCCGCCTCCGGCACCCCCGACATCCTGTTCACCCGCCTGCAATCGCTGGTCAGAAACTGGGCGCAGGGCATTGCCGCCGAAGGTGCGCTGACCGATGCCGCCGCTCCGGGTGCGGCCGCCGGGGGCGCCCCCGCCGCGGACGGCCGGCCGATCAGTGCCGAACTCCAGGAACTGCTGGCGCAGTTGCTGGTGAACACGCTGAGCGTGCTGCTGGGCGACACGCCGGAACTCAACAAGGAAGCGGCCGGACTCGCGGCCGACATCCGCGCCGCCGCCACTGCCGAGCAGATCGCCGCCTTCACCGGCCGCCTCAAGAAGTTCAGCTACCGCCTGCAGTTCGTCGCCGAGGACCAGGCGGAACTGCGCGGCGCCCTGCTGCACCTGCTGCAACTGATCATCGAGAACATCAGCGAGCTGGTGGTCGACGACCGCTGGCTGCAGGGCCAGGTGTCGGTGGTGCGCGAACTGGTCGGCCAGCCGCTCAGCCTGCGCCAGCTCGACGATGTCGAGCGCCGCATGAAGGATTTGATCTACAAGCAGAGCAACCTCAAGAGAAACCTCTCGGATGCCCAGGAGCGGCTCAAGGCCATGCTGGCCAGCTTCGTCGACCGCCTGGCGGACTTTGCGTCGACCACCGGCGAATACCACGAGCGGATCGGCGTCTGCGCCGACAAGATCAGCAAGTCCAACGACATCACCGAGCTGTCCGACGTACTCGACGTGG
This sequence comes from Rhodocyclales bacterium, assembly GCA_016235765.1. Classification (GTDB taxonomy): domain Bacteria; phylum Pseudomonadota; class Gammaproteobacteria; order Burkholderiales; family Rhodocyclaceae; genus Fen-999. The sequence continues at coordinate 30,368 of JACRIZ010000006.1, forward strand.
TGATGCAGGAGACGCGCACCGTGCAACTGGCCGCCCAGCGCTCGCGCGACGAACTGCTGGAAATGCGCGCGCGGGTGCAGGAAGCCGAGCAGGAAGTCGCCCGCCTGCAGGACGAACTGGCGCAAACCAGCGAAATGGTCCGCCACGATACCCTGACCGGCGCGCTCAACCGCAAGGGCATGGACGAAGCCATCGAACGCGAGGTCGGCCGGGCGCGCCGGCGCAACTCGGCAATGTGCGTGGCCATGCTCGACATCGACAACTTCAAGAGGATCAACGACTCTTTCGGCCACGACGTCGGCGACCAGGCGCTGGTGCACCTCGCCCAGGTGGTGCGCGAAACGCTGCGTCCGCAAGACACCCTGGCCCGCTACGGCGGCGAGGAATTCGTCATCATCCTCGCCGACACTGCGCTCGACGACGCCGTCAACGCCATGGTGCGCGTCCAGCGCGAACTGACCCGCAAGTTTTTCATGCACAGGAACGAGAAGCTGCTGATCACCTTCAGTTGCGGCGTCGCCGAACTCGGCGCCGAAGAAGCCCCGCCTGGCGCGATCAAGCGCGCCGACCAGGCGATGTACCTGGCCAAGCGGGCGGGGAAAAACCGGGTTGTAGCGGCCTAATTCGGCCTTGTTCCTGCGACTGCCGGTGTCTCCCTCACCTAAGATTGGCACATTCAACTGTCTGGTCGCGGTGGCGGATGCTCGCTTGTCCTCACCATCGGAGCCATGGTCGCCATGACAACCGCAAAGTCGAACGTCGTCCTCCATCTCGGTCAGGTCGCAGTTGCCCAGCGGGCGCGACGACTGTGCCAGCAGCCGCTTACCGTCTGGCTGACCGGTTTGTCCGGGGCCGGCAAATCGACCCTGGCCTATGCCCTGGAGGACCGCCTTTTCCATGCCGGATTCCTGCCCTATGTTCTCGATGGCGACAACATCCGTCACGGCTTGAGTTCCGACCTCGGCTTCTCCGAGGGCGACCGAACCGAGAACATACGTCGCGTCGCCGAGGCCGCGGCCTTGATGAATGACGCCGGACTGATCGTCGTAACCGCGTTCATCTCCCCGTTGCGGAGCGATCGCGCCATGGCCAGGCGCATCATTGGCGCCGCTTTCGTCGAGGTTCACGTCGCCGCGCCCCTGGTCATCTGTGAATCCCGCGATCCGAAGGGACTCTACCGCAAGGCCCGCCGCGGCGAGATACCCGACTTCACAGGCATCTCGGCCCCCTACGAGGCGCCGGATAGCGCGGATCTGGTCGTTGCCACCGACAAGCTGAGCATCGACGCCGCGTGCGAGGAAGTGATGCGCGTCGTCGCCGCGCGCGCCAGGTCCGGCAGCCAAACATGAACCAGCGCCGTTGCTGGCTCCACATTGGCGCCCCCAAGACCGGAACTACTGCCATTCAGCGGTTTCTGGAGGCGAATCAGGATCTGTTGCCCGCCTTGGGCTTCGCCTATCCGATTGCCGCGCGACGCGCCGGTGGCCACCATGACCTGGCCTTCCTGGCCGGCGGCGGCTATCCTGACTGGGCGGTGCCCCAGGACCAGACCCTGGACGCGCTGGTGGCTGCCCTGCGGGCCGAGATCGAGGCGGGTCCCGCCACGACCATCCTCAGCAGCGAGAACTTCTACCTGCTGTGCGAACCGGCCGCCGTCCTGGACCTGATGGTCCGCCTTGGCTTCCCCCGCGGCGCCGTCACGGTGGTGGTCTATCTGCGCCGCCAGGACGAGGCCGCCCTGTCCTGGTACAACCAGGCGGTGAAGGCCCAGGGCTATGCCGGCAGCTTCGAAGAGCACTTGACGACCCATCACGATCTCTGGGACTACGATGCCCGCCTCCGGGCCTGGGCCGAAGCTTTCGGCGCCGATTGTCTGGCCGTGCGCAGCTACGACGGCGACGTCCGGCGGGACTTCGTCGAGGCCGTCGGCCTGCCCGCGGATGACCTCCACTTCGCGGCGGAGCGGGTCAACACTGAGATCAACTCGGACATCCTCGAATTCCAGCGCCAACTCAACCGCCTACCACTACCCCCCCAGCAAAAACGCGCATTCCACAAACAGTTGATAGCCCTAACTGCCGCGAGCGCGGGCTCAGGCCTCTTCACCGACGCGCCGCTTCTGGACGACGCCGGGCGCCAACGCTTGCTCGAGTCCTACGCGAGTGGAAATCGCCGGGTAGCAGACGCCTACTTCGGTGGGGGCGAACTGTTCGCGCCACTGCTCACCGGCAGCAACATTCATCTCCCTCCCGCTCCGGGACTGACGCCGGAAAAGCTGGCCGCTCTGGTAGGTTGGCTACTTCTAGGGCAGTGCGACCAAGGCAAGAAGGGACCCACGCCATGACCCTCCCATCCGGCGGCGCCTTCTACAAAGAGTACCCCAAGTCCTGCGACCCGGAAGACTACTGGGGCCAAGTCGGGCGCACTGTGAATGGCAAACCGGTTCCGCAAGAGCAGATCGACCTGATCGTGGCCGCGGTCTGCCAGGGTCTCGACCTCGGCCAGAACGATTCCCTACTGGATCTCTGCTGCGGCAATGGAGCCCTGACCACCTATTTCTTCTCCCGTTGCCGGGGCGGCTTGGGCGTGGATTTCTCCGACTGCCTGATCGACGTGGCTAATAGCCGCTTCAAGCGCCGGGAATCAGAATCTTACCGTTGCCAGGATGTGCTGGAGTTCGTCCGCCAGGAAGAGAATCCCCAGCGGTTCTCCAAAGCACTTTGCTACGGATCTTTTCAATACCTTAGCCCACCAGCTTCGCTGGAAGTACTTGCTCTGCTGAGGCACCGTTTCAAAGACGTGGGCCTCCTCTTCATCGGCAACCTGCCGGACAAGGATCGACTCAGCCGCTTCTACGCCGACAAACCCTATGTCCCCGGCATCGAGAACCAAGCCGACTCGCCGATCGGCATTTGGCGCACTACCGGCGAGATCTGCGAACTGGCGGCCGCTGCCGGCTGGAAGTGCAGCATTTCTCGCATGCAAGACCGGTTTTACGGCTCCGGCTACCGCTACGACGCCCTCCTGGTCCCGGCATGAGCGACGACACACCAACAGCCAAGAGCAAGATCAGCGATCTAGCCAGATTCGGCGGGCCGCCTCTCTTCGCTTCGCCCCGCCCAATCGGCCAACTTGAAGCACCACCGCAGGAGGAATATCTGGCGTACCTGCGTGCCATGGTCGAACGGCGACGCCTTACCAATGACGGTCCCCTGGTCCAGGAACTTGAAGCCCAACTGGCCGCTTATCACGGCGTCCACCACTGCATCGCCCTGGCCAACGCTGGCCTGGGACTCATCATGCTGATGCAGATATTTTCCGGCGGACGACAGGGGGAAGTGGTGATGCCGGCATTTACCTTCCGTGGCTTACCCCACTTCGCCCGCTGGGCTGGCCAGCAGCCGCGCTTCGCGGATATCGATTTGAATACCCAAACGCTCTCGCCGGTTGCGGTCGAGGCCGCCATCAGCGAGCGGACCACGGCGATCTTGGCAGTATGCAATTTCAATAGCCCGGGAGACATCGACGGCTTGGCTGAGGTTGCCGCACGCCATGACCTGCCGCTGTTCTTCGACTCGGTATATGGCGTCGGCACGGCTTACCGCGGCCGCCGGCTCGGATCCTTCGGCAGGGCAGAGGTCTTCAGCCTTCACGCCACTAAACTCATCAACGGCTTCGAAGGAGGATACGTCACTACCAACGATGCGCCGTTGGCACGGCAACTCCGCTACCAGCGCAACTTCTGCTACGGTGCGGAAGGCGATTGCAGCGCCGATATGCTTATCGGGCTCAATGCGAAGCTCAACGAGCCTCACGCCGCCATGGCGCTGTTATCCCTCGCGCGTATCGATGAAACGATCGGCGCCAATGGCGCCCGATTCGAGGAATATGCGACCGCCTGTGCAGGTATTCCCGGCTTGCGCCTGCTGGGGCACCCGGTCCCGGACGGCGAGCCTCGCAACTATTCCTTGGTGGTCGCCGAGCTTGCCCCGCCTTGGCCACTGGACAGGGACCTCACTCTGGCCTTGTTGCGAGCAGAAGGCCTGGCCATCAGCGCCTACTACAGCCCGCCGCTGAACCGGGACTGGCCCGATCCCCCGGCGCACCTTCCAGTAACGGAGATCCTCGCCAGCCGTTTCCTACAACTTCCAGCCGGCCATCTGGTCTCGCGAGGCGACATTGAGGCCATCGGCGCACTGCTGCGCTTCTTGGCCCGCCACGGCCCATCGATCAGGGCCGCCCTGGCGGAAGAACGCACCCCATGAAGCGCCTAAACGATCTCGCAATCTTTGGCGGCAGACCCGAGTTTCACGAGCCACTCCACGTCGGCCAGCTTTACCTGCCGGAATGGAGTGGTATCGAGGCAGCCTTTCGAGGCATCTTCGAGCGCCAGTGGTACACCAATCACGGGCCGCTGGTCAGGCAATTGGATATTGCGTTCGCGAAGTTCGTGGGTGTCAAGCATGCTGTATCCGTCACCAATGGCACGCTGGGCCTCATGATCCTGGCCCGGGCGCTTGAGATTCAGGGCGAGGTGATCGTGCCCGCCTTCACCTTTCCCGCCACGGCTCAGGCGCTCGCTTGGGGGGGGTTAACCCCCGTCTTTTGCGACGTCGATTCCAAGACCCACAATCTGTCCGCCGAACTGGTTCGCCGCAAGATAACGTCACGCACAAGAGCGATCATGGGGGTGCACCTGTGGGGACGCGCCTGCGCCCCGGATGACCTCACCTCCTTGGCCAAGGCTTTCAGCCTGCGCCTGATTTTCGATGCCTGTCACGCCATCGGCTGTACGCATCAAGGGCGGCGCATCGGCGGCCTGGGCGACGCCGAGGTGTTCTCCTTCCACGCCACCAAGGTACTCAACGGCACCGAAGGAGGCTGCATCACCACCAACGATGACATCCTCGCCGCGCGACTCAGGACAATCCGCAGTTTTCATCCAAGCGAGGAATTCGCGGTCGTACCATTGCGCATCAACGCCAAAATGAGTGAAGCCCAGGCGGCCTTCGCCCTGCTCGGCCTCGCAGACGTACCCCGCCACGTTGAGGCCAACCGGCGGCGGTACGACCAGTACTGCAGCCGGCTGGCCGACCTGCCGGGACTGTCCATAACGTCTTACGCAACCGGGGAAACCAACAACTTCCAGTACGTGGTGGCAGACATCGCACCTGCACAGGCGGGCCTCACGCGCGATCAGGTCGTCGAGGTCCTGCATCGGGAAAACGTCTTCTGCCGGCGTCACTTTCATCCTGGCGCCCACCGCATGCCTCCTTTCCGCAATGACGACCGTTATGCGGGCCTCTCGCTGCCCGTCACCGACCTGTTATGCCAGCGGCTCCTGCTGCTGCCCAACGGAGCCACCGTCTCCGTGGAGGACGTAGATCGGGTTTGCCACCTCGTGACGACCATCCTCACTGGCGCCGAATCCGTTCGGCGACGCCTGGAGCAGCAGGCGTGAGGCTGGGCATCATGCAGCCATACTTTTTCCCCTATCTGGGCTATTTCGACCTCATCCGCAATACCGACCGTTGGATCATTTTCGATACGCCCCAATACATTCGTCATGGCTGGGTCAACCGCAACCGCATCCTGCACCCCAAGTCGGGATGGCAGTATGTCGTCGTACCCCTGAACCGCCACGACCATCTCGCTCCCATCACGGCCATCGAGACCAACGAAGCGCAACCCTGGCGACGACGGATTCTCGGGCAACTCGCCCACTACCGGCGGGCGCCCTACTTCGATGCAACCATCGATTTCGTCCGCGACTGCCTGGCGACCCGCGAATCTCGCCTGGCCCGACTGAACGGGTACCTCCTCGACCGGGTCTGTCAGCACCTGGGCATTCCATTTCGAAGGGAGTACTTCTCCGAAATGGCGCTGGACATCGGCCCGGTCGAAGGTCCCGGCGACTGGGCTCTGGGCATTGCGCGGAGCCTGGGCGCCCGCGAATACCTGAATCCGCCGGGCGGCGAATCGCTCTTCGACCGGACCGCATTCGCCGCAGCGGGAATTGCTCTGACCATCCGCCAGCCGCCTGACTTCGCATACGGTTGCCGCGGCTACGGATTCGAACCTAACCTGTCCATCATCGATTTATTGATGTGGAACCGCACCGAAGATATCGTTGCCTTCCTCGATCGAAGCGCGCTGCCCGCCGCCATACCCGGAGATCGTCAATGAAGCTCAGCCCCATTTGCATCTGTCCCTACGGGCGGCTACGCCATCTGCAGCGAACCATCGAAGCATTGAAGCGCAATCCGGAAGCCGCGGAAAGCGATCTCTACCTGTTTTCAGATGCGCCAAGGGCCGGTGACGAGGAGCGGGTGGCCGCCGTGCGTCGCTACCTACCCACGATCGGTGGCTTTCGATCGGTGGAGATCATCGAACGCGCGAGCAACGATCGGGTCGGCAACTGGGTCGGCGGGGAAATGTCCCTCCTTGATCGCTTCGGCCGGGTCATCTCACTGGAGGACGACTTGGTAGTCGCACCGGGATTTCTCGGGTTTATCAATGCGGGCCTTGAGAAATACGCCGGTGATCCGCGCATCTTCGCCGTCTGCGGCTATACGCCCTCCATGAGGCTGGAATGGGTCACACAGGAGGATGCGTGCCTGGCGCCCCGCTACTCGGGCTGGGGTTACGGCTATTGGAAACGCAGCCTGGAACTGGTGCCGCGACGGATCGTTGACTATGAAGCAGTCGCTGCCGATCCGGGGTTCCAGCATCGCTTGGCGCGCCTTGGAGACGACTTTGTCCCGATGCTGCAAAAGGAGCTGGCCCACAGCCTCGATGCCGGAGACGTGCGCATGAATTACGTCATGGCGCGGGACAATCTACGGGTGGTAGTCCCCGCCATTTCGCTGGTAGAGAACATAGGTTTCGACAATACGGGCACTCATTGCCCGACAACACAGCGATTCAGCGTAGACCTCGGTCGTGCTGCGGATCACCCCCGCATACCGGACGGACTAACCGACAACGAGGTCATCATCGAACTGCTGCGTCGCTTCCGAAGCGAGTCCCAGCGCACGCAACCTTGGCAAGATCACGAGATTCTCGACATCATCGCAGGCATCACCGGAAACCGCACCGTTCCCGCCTCCTCCCGCCCGGTCAGGCCAGCCCAGCCCGCAACAGGCCCTACCGGCGAGTTGGGGGAGCACATCATCTTCCTCCTGGGACTCCCTCGTTCCGGCACCACGCTGTTGCAGCGGCTGCTGAACGAGCATCCGGCCATCCACACGACCGCAGAACCTTGGCTGCTGTTGCCTCTGTGCCAGTTGCTGAAGGACAGTGGGCAAACCGCCCCGTACGACGCAGCCCTGGCCCGTCAGGGCATTCAGGAGTTTCTGCTGGAGCTTCCCGGTGGCGAAGCAACATTCGTCGGGGCGTTGCGGAATTCGGTAAGCAATCTGTACGACAAGTGCCGGCAGCTCGCCAGCGCACGTTACTTCCTCGACAAGACACCGCGCTACCACTACATCATTCCGGAACTGATCCGGTTGTTTCCCAGGGCGAAGTTCGTCTTTCTGTTCAGGAACCCGCTTGCCGTACTGGCGTCTGTCGCCGAATCCTGGTTTGGCGGTCGGGTTGCCGACGCCCTGGCCGACGACAGCCACGGCCGCGACCTCATCGCCGGTCCAGGCAATCTCGCTGATGGTCTTAGCCTGTTGTCAGGCCAAGCCTGCATCGTTCAATATGAATCTCTGGTCGCGAACGCGGAAAAGGAGTTGACCCGCATCTGCCGCTACCTTGACATCCAGTTCGAACCGGCAATGCTCAAATACGACCCCGGCCAACGCTTCAAAGGACGTTTCGGCGACAGCATCGGCATCCCGAAACACGACCACGCGACGACGGAATCAGTGAACAAGTGGCAACAAATTCTGTTGCGCCCCGAGAATGTGGCCCAGGCGCGGACATACTTGGCGCGCCTGCCCGAGGGGATCGTGCGCAATCTGGGCTACGACCCGGTCAGACTGGCCGAGGAGTTTGGTGCATCCCTGTTGGCGAGCGTCAAGGCTGGACAGTGCCCCAGCGAACTCCTTGACCAGAGCCAGCGCCTGTGCCTGGCCGACGGGGCCTGCACCGAGGCCGAAGATGCCCTCGCCCGGGCCGACTATGTAGCTGCAGCAGAAGGGCTACAGGAGTCGCTGAACTACCTGCCGAGCCATGCCCGGGCGCTGAACGACATGGGCGCAATTCTCTGGGCCATCGACGATCGTCGAGGCGCCATTGCCCGCTTCCGTCAGGCCATCTCAGCCGCTCCGGACGACCCGACGGCAGTGATCAATTGTGTCGATGCGCTCACCGCCTCGGGCCGGGAGGGCGATGCCAGGCAAATCTGCTTCGCCTATCTCGAGCGCCATCCCGACGACAGTGAAATTGGCCTGCGCTACTTGACATTGGGGGACAACGAATCTGGAGCCCCAGGCTCCTCGGCCGTTGCCGAAGTGAAAGCGGATGACTTCGGCGGCTTCAACTACTCGAAGCAAAGTCATTTCGCTGCCCTCGGCCTGCCGGCGGAACACGCGGATGCGGACATCGAAGACTGCGACCTCAAAGTCTTCCAGGACATGCTGATGTACCGCTTCATCCTCGACAACTTTACGCCGGGGGCGCGCCTGCTTGAGATCGGCGGCGGCGACTCGCGCATCATCCGCTGGCTGAAAGATCGCTACGAGTTCTGGAACCTCGACAGACTGGAGGGCGAGGGAAATGGGCTAACCAGCCTGGCCGACACCCAAGGGTTCCGGCTGGTCCGCGACTACATCGGCAGCTTCTCGACGGAGCTTCCGGCCCAGTACTTCGACGGCGTCTTCAGCTTGAGTACCCTGGAACACGTACCGGAATCCGAGGAGTGCTACCGAGACATCCTTGCCGATATTGATCGAGTCCTCAAGCCTGGCGGTCTGTCGGCCCATGCCTTCGACATCGTCATGCAGCCCAAGGGCTACTGGACCAATGCCTTCTTGCCCCACATCCTGGATAACGTCGCCCTGCTGCATGAAGCGGCGCCCTTTTGGAAGATCCGTCTGGATCCGGATACGTGGACCATGTCCCGCAGTGCCTACGAACGCCTTTGGCAGCCTGTGACGCGCAAAGCCTGGGCGGACTTCGGTCGACCGCTTTCCTACAACATATGCTGGCGAAAGCCCGTCGTCACTTCCCAAGCCGAAGAAACCGAAGGAAGAGGCAGCGCTAACCCCGATCCGCTCCCCTCGCCCCCGAACGCGAGTGGCGAAGTAACACCCGCCAATGCGGAAAGGTCGACCAGCAATGCCGCTGCGGCAACGGACGCCTTCTGTATCCTGCCGTGGCTGCACCTGCAATTCAATCCCGAGGGGAGTGTCAAGCTGTGCTGCATGGCCGGCGATTCGCTGCGGGATGCCCGCCACGCAGTCTTGACCCCCTACGGACATTCCCTCGACGAGATATGGAACTCCACCGCGCTCCGCCAGGTACGCAAGAGCATGATGCAGGGCGAACGCCTGGCTTGCTGTGCCCTTTGTTACCAGCGGGAGGAACAGCTCGGGCAGAGCTATCGGCTGCTCTCGAACCGACGCTGGGCTGAGGCCTTGGGCGCCACAATCGAGCAGTTGAGAGAGCGTATCAACTCAGCCGGCGTGGAGAAGGGGCTCGAGCTTGCCTTCCTGCAGCTCAATCTGGGCAACTTATGCAACCTCAAGTGCCGCATATGCAACAGTTCCCATAGTTCACAGATTGAAAAGGATCCGGTCCACTCCCGCTGGAGCCCGCGCAACCCAAGCAATGTGGCAGGCCTGCGACTGGCCACGGACGACGACAGCTATCGATTCGGGATCGATGACCTCCCTGAAGTCCACTTCGAGGGTTTCCATGCGGAGGAGCGCCACGAGGGCATCGCCTGCCGCTGGACCAACGGCGACGGACGAATCACGATTCCGGTCGCCTTTCCGGCACGGCCGCACCGCGTCGTTCTGAAGTTGCTCGCCTACCGCCCGATCACCAGCCACGGTCCTGGACCCATTCCCCTACAGGTCAGCATCAACGAACGGGAGGTCTTCGTCGGCAACGTCACCCGCGGCGTTACCACCCTGGAATTGGCGACTCCATCGGGCTGCAAGGGCAGTCCTCTCGTGATTGGACTCAGCAGCCCGACGTACCAGCGCGATGGACGCACTTCAGGTATTGGCGTGATCCAGTTTGAGGTAAGAACGGAAGCGGCAGCCGCCGCCCGCCGCATGCACGCCATACCGCTGGCGACGCGACTAGGGGCCGGCATCGAGTGGAACGAAAGCGAGCCGTTCGTCTTCGGGGAATTGCTTGCCGACACACACTCCCTTCGAGAGGTCTACTTCACTGGTGGCGAGCCCTTCATCAATCGACAGGTCAACAAGATTCTCGCCACCTTGATCGAGCGTGGCGACAATGAACGTGTCGTGCTCCAGTTCAACTCCAACTTCACTTCCATCGATGCCAGCTTGCTCGAAACGCTGCGCCGATTTCCGACCGTCAACATCGCGGTGAGTGTGGATGCGACGGGAAGCGATTTCGAGTATCTCCGCTATCCGGCCAAGTGGGATCGGGTCGCCGCCAACATCCGCAAACTGCGGCGCCTGAAGCATGTGCGGATGACCTTCGTGCCCATCATCTCCGCCTACAATGTCATGGGCATCGTGGGCCTGTGCCGCTACAGCGATGAAATCGGTGCCGATCTTGCCCTGATGGATCTTGGCGGCAATCCCAGCATTGATCTTGGCGTGTTGCCGCCAACTGCGCGGGCCGCTGCATCCCGTCGGCTACGCCGCTATGCGGCGGCCGATTGCCGGCCCGCCAACCGGCAGACGGTGCTACGAATTGCCGATCGGCTCGACAATGAGTCCTTCGACTCCAGCCAGTTGCCCGCGTTCATTGAATTCACCAATGACCTAGACGCGGGGCGGCATTTCGACTTTCGCGTGCAGCATGCCGAACTGTGCGCGCTCATGGCCGAGGATGGCTACCGCTGGACTGCCGCGAGGCGCTTTGCGTGAGCCGGCGGCTTGTTCCATTCATAGTGACAGAACGACATCCGCGGGGCGGCCATGAAACTGCGTAGTCCTGACTCAATCCGGCAAACACGAATAGTGTTCGACGCCACCGGGAGAGAAGTCGCCCTCGTTCCTCGTCCAGCGCAGACGCCGCCCCGCATCACCATCGTCACGCCCTCGTACAACCAGGCTGACTTCCTAGCGGAATGCATCGACTCCGTGTTAAGCCAAGGCTACCCGAACCTAGAATACATCGTCATGGACGGGGGCAGCACCGACGGTTCGGTGGATATCATCCGCAAACACGAAAAGCACCTTGCCCATTGGCAAAGTGGGCCGGATGGTGGCCAATATCGAGCCATCGAAGCGGGGCTGAACCGCGGCACGGGCGAAATCATGGCATGGCTCAACTCGGACGACCGCTATTGGCCGGGTGCTCTGCAGACGGTGGCCAACGCGTATGTCGCCCACGCCGGAATCGAGTGGCTGACCGGTCGTGGTACGGTCATCAACGGCGACAGCGAGATCACCCGTATCGAGCAGCTGCGCGGCTTGACGCTAGACGAGTATCTGGACCCGGAGCGACGGTGTTTCCTCCAGCAGGAGAGTACGTTCTGGAGTCGCGACCTATGGCGGCGCACCGGAGCCCACTTCGATGCATCCCTGAAACTGGCCGGCGACTTCGAATTGTGGTTGCGCTTCTTTCAGAGCACGCCTCTCTATATGGTGGATGCGGTACTGGGCAGTTTCCGGCTGCACAAGGGACAGAAGACCGATTCAGGTCTTAAGCTCTACTACGAGGAAGCATCGACCGCGGCACGGCGCGAACGAAAACGCCTGGGCTTGCCTCCCGACATCGCGACGCCAACTCACGCCAGGATTGAACTGGTTACCAGTTTGGTGCCCCGAAACGACACTTGGCAGCGGCTGGCCATCCGCTCCTGGGTCAAGCTGGGCTTTGCCGTCACCAGCCTCAATCCCCTGGAAGAGCACGCTTTCCTCCGCGAGGCGTATCCGGAAGTGGAGTTGGTCGCGACCCGAAGGGACGGCCGCCAAACCGTGGGCAAGCCCTGCGTCTATTTCGACGACATTCTTGCCCACCTGAAGACCAGCAAGGCCGAGGTTTTCGGCATCATCAACTCAGACGTCTATCTCGACGCCGAGCCGTCACTGGTAGATTTTCTTTGTCGCGAAGCCCGGGGCGCACTGGTATACGGTTCCCGCCTGGAGGTCGAAAGCCTGCATTCCGCGGCCGGCTGGACCTACTGGATGGGCTACGACTACTTCTTCTTCGACAGCCAAATTCGCGATGCCTACCCGAAGTCAGACTTCATGCTCGGCGTCCCATGGTGGGACTATTGGGCGCCCTTCCTGCTGGTGCAAAAGGGACTGCCGATCAAGCATCTGACGTCGCCGATCGCCTACCACGTTTCCCACCCGATCGCCTATCAGGCAATCCAGTTGGTGAATTTCGGCAATCACTTCGCCACCCTCTGCCACGACAGCCGCGCGGCGGCATTCAGCCGAGCGTACAACGAAAGCATGGGGTTCACGGTCGAAGAAAGCGAATGCCGCGATATGGCACTGTTGGCAGCCTTCTCGCGCCACGAAATTTCCTCCGCCGCCCAGCCCATAGCCTGGGACAGTCCGAAGACCCGTCTGCTGTCCCACGCCCTTGTGGACCTCGAGGAGACGGAATTTCTCGTCACCGCGATCGTTTCCACCTACCGATCGGATGCCTTCATCGGCGAGTGTCTGGCGGACCTGGTTGGGCAGACCATCGCCGATCGGGTCGAGATCATCGTCGTCGATGCAGCCTCTCCGGAAAACGAGCAGGCGGTCGTCGCCGAATTCCAGCATCACCATCCGCAGATTCGCTATATCCGTACGCCAGAGCGCATTGGCGTCTATGCTGCCTGGAACCTGGCTGCCCGGCAGGCCAGAGGACGATACTTGATGTCGTGCAGCACCAACGACAGACTTGTACCCCACGCCCTCGCCATGCTGGCCCAGGCCCTCGACGAGCAACCCGAAGTGGCAGTCGCCTACGGCAGTTCTCTCCTCACACGCCAGCCGCATCAGACGCCCGAGCGATTCGACTTTTCCGGAGCCTACCTCTGGCCGGAGTTCTCGTTCAAGCAACTCCTCAACCAACCTGGCATCGGGCCGCATGCAATGTGGCGACGAAAGCTGCATCAGGAGTTCGGCTACTTCGACGAGCAGTTCTCAGCCATCGCCGACCAGGACTTCTGGCTTCGATTGGCGCGTCACCGGCCATTCTGGAATATCCACGATTTTACGGGCCTGTACTGGACCACCGACGACTCCCTCTCGGGCAAACTCGCTTGCGCCCAAGCCGAATACCGGGAAATTCACGAACGCCATCGCCGTTCGTTTGCGTTTGAAAGCTGGATCACCACCCGGTACTTCACCAAGGACATCGCCGTACAGTACGAGAGGCGAGTGGAAGCCTGGCGCCATCAACCCACCTTCCACGTCTATCTTCGCCATACCCAGCCAGGCTTCGAGGCACTGGCCAAGACCATTCAATCGCTATCAGCACAGTACTATCACGACGTGCATATCGTCGTGCTCTCACCCCATCCTGCGCCTGCAGGCGCAATCGGCGACAGCCTGCGCTGGATCACCAACGCGCCCCAGGCGTGGCCGGCGATCGTCAATCGCGGCGCCGCGGCGGTCAAAGAGACAGACTGGCTACTGGTGCTGACCGATGGCGATACGGTGGAGCCACGCATATTTCTCACACTAGGCGAAGCAATTCACACCCATCCAGACTGGCTGCTTATCGTCATCGACGAAGACGAAGCCACTCCTCAGGGCGCCATTCCTCATTTCAAACCAGGAATAAATCTGGAATGGTTGCTTGCCGTCCCCTATCTGGGCGAGGCCGTAGCCCTATCGGCATCGTTGCTGGTGCGCGTGGGAGGTGTCGCCGATGACTTGCCAGGCGCAGAAATCCATGACCTCGCCCTTCGCACGATGGACGACAGGCCAGACTGCGTCGGACAAGTACAGGACATTCTGGTACACCGCCCCCCCGGGCGGTACCAGACGAAGCCGACCGAGGCCCACCGGCAGGCAGCCAGCGCCCACCTGCTGCGTCAGAGCACCCCCGGCACGGTAGTGTCTGGCATAAGCTCCACGCTGCGCGTGGTCTTTGACCACAGTCAGCACCCCTCGGTCGTGGTGGCGATACCTTTCACCGGGGCTTTGAGCAATCTGGAACAGTGCCTTTCCAGCCTCTTGGAAAGAACCCATTACCCGGCCTTCCGGATTGTGGTTGCAGACTGTCGCCGCAAGCCCGACCCGCAATCGGAAAGCTTCCTGGCTGGACTAGAACAGATGGCGAATCAAGCCTTGAGCGTGAAGCGTATGCCGGCAAACAGCCAACCGCCGGCCGCCATTGGCGCGCTGATTGCCGAACTGCCAGAAGAGTACTTGGTTGTTTGGCCCGAAGTCGCCGTTGCAGTGCAGGACGATTGGCTTGCCACCATTATGAACCACGGCCAACGAGAGGGTGTTTGCGCCGTTGGGCCACGACTGGTCACTGCGGACGGACTGGTAGCCAGTGCTGGATTGGAACTTGGCGTGCTTGGGCCCGCCGAATCAGTCTATAAGGGCGTGCGCATGGAGTATGCCGGCGACACTTGTTGCCTGGCCGCGGATCGCCGCGTTTCTGCGCTGGACGCCCGTTGCCTGCTGCTGCGGATCGCGTCGGCGCGCCGTGCCGGCGGCATTGATGCGGCCCTGGGCGATCTGTGGGCCGTCGACCTCGCCATTCGGCTGGCCGGTCAGGGTACGCTCGTCTGGACGCCCTACGCGATCGCCATGGTCAAGGAAGACCTTTCCCAACTGGAGCAGTCCGATCAGGCGCGAATCAAGGACCGGCAGGCGCCGCTTGCTCAGGACCGAGATGCATTCTTTCGCCGCTGGTTTTCGGTGTTAGGTCGCGACCCCTTCCGCAACTCAAACTGGGACCGCAACTGCCGCGGCTACATTCCCGAATGCCTGCCGGCACTGGTCTATGATCCACTACCCTGGAAGCCAGTCCCTAAATTGCTTGCCCGCGTCGCGGACCAGAGCGGTTGCGGCCACTACCGCATCATGGCGCCGATGCGCGCGCTACTTACGGCGGGCCTGACCCGAGGCGGCGTATCGCTGCGCAACCTCAGCGTTGCCGAGTTGTCGACCCTCGAAGCCGACATCTGCGTTTTTCAGCGCCCAATCACCGAAGAAATGTTTGCCGCACTCGAAGACTGCGCACGCTACGCGCCGGCATTCCGCGTCTATGAAATCGACGATCTCATCACGCAAATTCCAGAGGGCAGCCCCCACCACAAGGAATTCACGCCGGCAATGCTTCAACGATTCCGACGCGGTGTCGGGCTATGTGATCGGCTCGTCGTCTCGACCGCGCCCCTGGCGGCGGCCTATCGACATCTGGCCGCCGAGACGGTGATCATGAACAATTACCTGCCCAACGAGGCTTGGCAGGGCCTGGCTCCCATGCGTCGTCGGGGAAGGCGGCCACGCGTCGGCTGGGCAGGCAGCGCCTCCCACGAAGCAGACTTGGCCATGATCCACGAGGTACTGTCGACCTTGGGCGACGAGGTCGAATGGGTACTGTTCGGCCGCTGTCCCACCGTATTGCGTTCCCATATCAGCGAAGTCCACAACCCCGTGACCAGCGACGACTATCCGTCGAGGCTCGCCAGCCTCGACCTGGATATCGCCATTGCCCCGCTGGAGATCAATGCCTTCAACGAATCCAGGAGCAACCTCAAGCTGCTGGAATATGGCGTTCTCGGTTATCCAGTGATATGTACCGACGTTGTACCTTATCAAGGGAGTATCCCGGTTACCCGAGTACGCAATCGCCCACAGGCTTGGATTGCCGCCATCCGCGAACATGTCAATGACCTCGATGCCGCCGCCGCGCGCGGTCGCGAATTGAGGCAATACGTTCTCGATCACTGGATGCTCGAAGACCACCTCGACGAATGTCTCGCCGCGTGGTTGCCCTGACCTCGCCGGTCAGCGCGCCATCAGCACCAGCCAGCCTTGCACCGGAACCCCCTGCTCCAGACGCGACTGCACGCCTGTCATTTCGAGCAGGCTCAGGCCGTTCGCCGCCGCCAGGCGTTCGATGTAAGGAGCCGCATGGGCGAATCGCCCCTTGTCGTTGAGGACGAAACCCTGCCCATCGCCGCGCTTCGCTTCCGGCAGCGCTTCCAGCGCCTCTACCGAAAAGGCGAAGGCGCCGCCCGGTCGCAGCAGCCTCGCGACCTGTGCCACCACCTCGTCGAGCCGGCCGAGGTAGACGAATACATCGGCGGCGAGCACCACGTCGTATCCGGCCGCCGGCTCGTCGCGCATCGCCGGCAGCAAGTCGGCTTGCAGAAGGCGCTGGTAAATGTTCCGCTCCTTCGCCTTGGCCAGCATGTTGGCTGACAGGTCGATGCCGACGATGCGCCGGGCACGGGAAGCAATCGCCTCACCGGCGAGGCCCGTGCCGCAGCCCAGGTCCAGGACTTCCCAATCACCCTGGGCCGGTACCTCGTGCTTGAGCAACAGCGCAACCAGGTGCTCGGGAATCCGGTAGGCGAGTCCATGCACCAGATGGTCGTCGAACCGATCGGCGTACCCGTCGAACACCCCGGCCACGTACCGACTCGGCGCACGCTCGGCCCCCGCACCGGTCAAAGCCGCCAGCAGGTGGGTCGCGACCTCGTTCCCCGGCTCGAGGCGAACCGCCTCGCGGTAGCTGGCAATGGACTCGTCCAGGTTCCCCATGTCCTTGCAGGCATTGCCAAGGTTGAGGTGGGCGTCGGCAAAGGCCGGGCGGATCGATAAGGCGTGCCGATAGCAGTCGAGCGCCTCCGGAAGCCGTCGTTCGGTGGCCAAGGCGACGCCAAGGTTGTTGTAGGCCTCTGCATTTGCCGGATTTGCCGCGATTGCCCGGCGATAGCAATCGCTCGCTTCGGTCCCTTCGCCCGTATCGCGCAGGGCATTGCCCAAATTGTTCCAGGCCCGCGAGTTGCCGGGATCGACCGCCAGGGCCCGGCGATACGAGGCAATGGATTCTTCGACCTGGCCCGAATCCTTCAAGGCGCCCGCCAGGTTTGCCAGGGCCTCGGCATAGTCGGGCTTCAGTTGCACGGCGCGACGGAACGCTTCCGCGGCTTCACGGAAACGCCGCGCCCCCATGTATGCCGCACCCAGATTGTTCAGGGCGAACGGATCGTCCGGCTTCAGCTTCACGGCCAGGCCGATCAGTTCGGTCGACTGGTCGATTTTGCCGGCCTGATACTCGATCAAGCCCAGCATGTGCAGGGCGTCAGGATTCTCGGGGTCCCGGCCAAGCACCTGCCGGTAAATGACCTCGGCCTCGCCGATGCGACCGGCCTGATGGAGCCGCAAGCCCGCCATGACATCTGCCGGGCCTTCGGCGGCAGCCCCGCCCACACTCGTGCCCGGGCTGGCTACGGACCCGCAGCAATGCTTGTACCGCTTCCCGCTGCCGCAGGGGCATGGATCGTTGCGATTCGGCTTGGCCAAGATGACTCCCGATTACTATCACACTGTTTTTTAATGATTTTTATTGTACTAAAGTTCCCCACGACAGCGACGTTAATACACCCGTGACACCAGTTTTAGTTAGGCCTGCTGCGGGGCTGGTGTCCCAGAGTCCTGCGGCGGGCGCCCTGAAAACAGAATAGGAGCACATCATGTCTGCCATCATCAACACCAACATCGATTCACTGAACTCGCAACGGCAGTTGACCCGTTCCCAGGGCGACTTGAGCACCGCGCTGCAGCGCCTCTCTTCCGGCCTTCGCATCAACAGTGCCAAGGACGACGCCGCCGGCCTCGCCATTGCCGACCGCTTCACCTCGCAGATTCGCGGTCTCGACCAGGCCCGCCGCAACGCCAACGACGGTATCTCGCTGGCGCAGACTGCTGAAGGCTCCCTGTCTTCGATGGCCGACATGCTGCAACGTGTGCGCGAACTGGCTGTCCAGTCCGCCAACGAAACGAACTCCGCCAGCGACCGTGCCGCTCTGCAAAACGAAGTTTCGAACCTGACCGCCGAACTGAACCGGATGGCGCAGACCACCCAGTTCAACGGCCGCAACCTGCTGGACGGCACCTTCACCTCCGCCCAGTTCCAGGTCGGCGCCAACGCCAACCAGACGATCACGGCCACCAGCCAGAACTTCCTGACCAGCGCCTACGGCAGCTACCGTATGGGCAGCCTGGAGGAAGGCGACGATACGACCCACACCACCAACGGCGACCTGGTCAAGGGCAGCACGACGACCAACGTCATCACGACCTTCAGCGCCACCAACACCACCCGCCTGACCGGCACGACCTTCACGGTCAATGGCTCCCTCGGTTCGCAGGCGATCACCTACGCCGGCACCGATACGGCCAAGATCGTCGCGGGCGCTGTCAATGCCAAGTCGGCGCTGACCGGCGTGACCGCCACCGCGCGGACCGAGATCCAGATGCTCAGCTTCACGGCCGCCAAGAGCTACTCGGTCGCCGTCACCGCTGACAACACCACCGCAGTCACGGTCGCCTTCACGGTCGGCGCCTCGGTCAACAGCGACGGCCTCTCCGCCGCGGTCGCGGCCTTCAACGACGTTTCGTCCAAGACCGGCGTCACCGCGCGCGTCGACGATGGCGGCACCTCGATCATCCTGACCAACTCTGCCGGCAACAACGTGACGCTCGCCAACGCCGCATCGGGCAGCACTTCCTTCAACCTGGCGTCCTACACCGGCGGCGGCAACGCAACGGCATCCGCCGCAATCGCCACGGGTGCGACCGCCCTGGTGCAAGGCCAGATCACGCTCGACTCCGACAAGACCTTCAACATCTCCGGCGCGACCGCCAACGACTGGTTCACAGCCGCGACAGGCGCTTCGCAGCAGCAGGCAGTGCAGTACGCCGACGTATCGAACAAGGACGCAGCAAACCGGACGATCGCCTTGATCGACGGCGCGCTGCAAAACGTGGCTACCCAGCGCGCCCGCTACGGTGCCCTGCAAAACCGGTTCGAATCGACGGTCAAGTCGCTGATGACGGCATCGGAGAACATGTCGGCCTCCCGCAGCCGGATTCAGGATGCCGACTTCGCAGCCGAAACCGCCAACCTGACCCGCGCGCAGATCTTGCAGCAGGCAGGCATCGCGATGTTGTCGCAAGCCAACGCGCTGCCGCAGCAAGTCCTGAGCCTCCTCAGGTAATAGGTCGGCAACTGCGAGCGAATAGCTAGCAAAGGGATGCGGGGAACGAGGAATCATCGTCCCCCGCTCCTGCGACCCAAACGAGGAACGCGATCATGGGAATCAACCAAGTCAGCGGCCAAGCAACGGCCTACGTGGCACCCGAACTGCCACAACGGCCCCAGCCTGCGCATGTGCCCGAATCGGGCACTGTTCCAGCGCAAGCGGGGAGCCAGCCCGCGCACGGCCAAGCGGCAGGCACTCAGGTCTCGCGCCAGGAACTCGAGGAAACACTGCAGCGCGTCAGCGAGTCGCTGAAGTCGGTTGCCAGCAACAACCTCGAGTTCAGCATCGACGACTCGACCGGCAAGACCGTGGTCCGGGTAGTCGATTCGTCGACGAAGGAACTCATCCGGCAAATCCCGACGGAGGAAATGCTGGCAATTGCCCGAGCGATTGATGGCGAGATCAAAGGACTGCTTGTCCGCAACAAGGCCTGAACGGCCTACTCTTCACAGTTGCCATTGGAACGGCCGGCGCAAGCCGGCCGTTTTTTTGTTTCAAGTTTGCCCTGGAAAAGTCGATAATCCAGTTATGCGACCGGGCGCATTCCGGTCAGTCTAGGACTTGAACATGGCTACCATATCTTCCGCAGGCATCGGCTCGGGCCTGGACATCAACGGCCTGATCACCAAGCTGATGGCCGTCGAGCAACAGCCCCTGATCGCGCTGGACACCAAGGAGGCTGGCTACCAGGCCAAGTTGTCTGCCTATGGCGGCCTGAAGGGCGCCGTGTCGGCCTTGCAGACTGCGGCGCACGCGCTGAAATCGTCATCGCTATATACCAGCATGTCGGCCAAGGCAGCGGACAGTACCGTCGTCAGCGCCAGCGCCGTATCGACCGCGGTGGCAGGAACCTACGGCCTTACCGTCACCGCGCTGGCCAAGTCGCAAAGCCTGGCGACCAAGGCGGATTTTTCCAGCCACACCAGCGACATCAGCACGATAGACGGCAAGATCAAGATCGAACTGGGCACTTATTCGGGGGGCACGTTCACCGCCGACTCCGCCAAGAGCCCCATCACCATCGAAATCCCGACGGAATCGTCGTCGCTGGACGAAATCCGCGACGAAATCAACGCCGTCAACGCCGGCGTCCGCGCGAGCGTGGTCTATGTGGGCAAGAACGCCGGCGGCACCGACGTTTACAAGCTCTCCCTCACCGCCAAGGACACCGGGGCGGCCAACAGCATGCGTATCACGGTCATGGACAGCAACGATGTCGTGCTGACCGACAACACCGGACTGGCGCAGCTTTCCTACGATCCGACCAAGACCGCCGGCACGGGCAACGAATACGACATCAAGGTGCCGGCCCAGGATGCCCGATTGACCATCGACGGCATCGACCTCACGCGTGGCAGCAACACCATCACCGATGCCATCACCGGCGTCACGCTGAGCCTCCTGAAGGAAGCTGACACGACGCTGACCATTACCAAGGACTCGGCATCGGTGAAGAGCGCGCTGCAGGCCTTCGTCAAGGCGTACAACGACGTCAACACGCTGGCGCACGACCTGTCGGCCTACAGCAGCGACACCAAGACCGCCTCGGTACTCACCGGCGACAGCGGCGTCCGCAGCCTGCAAACCGCGCTTCGGCAGATGATCGGGTATTCGGTCGAGCCGGCCACGCTGTCGGTCCGCAACTTGTCGGCGATCGGCATCGCCATGCAACGCGACGGTTCGCTGGAGTTCGATTCGAGCAAGTTCGACGCCGCCGTCGCCAAGTCGGCATCGGACGTGGCAACTTTCTTTTCGAGCGACACCACCGCAACCAAGGGCGTCGCGGTGCGGATGTCCACCGTTCTTGATTCGATGCTGGCAACGAACGGCCTGCTCGCCAGCCGGACAGACGGCATCAATCGCAGCATCAAGGACGTCGGCAAGCAACGCGAAGCCCTGGGTCTTCGCCTGACCGCCATCGAGAAGCGTTACAGGGCCCAATTCACGGCCCTGGACAGCCTGGTTGCCAGCATGCAGCAAACCTCCAGTTTCCTGACCCAGCAACTCGCCAAGCTATCGACGACGTAGGGCCGCACCCTGTTCCGGTCAAGATCACAAGGACAATCGCCATGTACCCCTCGACAGCAAGTCCCGCCGACGCCTACACCAAGGTCGGCATTGAAACCGGCGTCAGCGGCGCGTCGCCGCACAAGCTCATCCTGATGCTCTTCGATGGCGCGATCATGGCCATCGGGTCGGCAGCCCGGCAGATGCAGGCCAACCAAATCGCCGAGAAAGGCCAATCGATTTCCAAGGCCATCGACATCATCACCAATGGCCTCGAAGCCTCGCTGGACATGAAGGTCGAAGGTGAGCTCGGGGCACGCCTCTCGGCGCTGTATGAATACATGTGCGCGAGGCTCCTGCACGCGGGCATCAAGAATGACCGCGCGGCGCTGGACGAGGTCGCCGGCCTACTCGCCGAACTGCGCTCTGCCTGGGAAGAAATAGCCGACGATCCCGCCGTTCTTTCCGCGAACAACGCCCGGCGGTGAGTCTTACCATGCTGGCGATGGCTTCCCAGATCGATATCTACGAAGAAATGAGCGCGCTTTCGGCCCGCATGGTCGACGCGGCACGGGCGAATGATTGGGAGAACCTGATCCAGCTCGAAAAGTCAGTCGTCGCGCTACGCCGCTTGCTCACCTTGGACGACGACAACAGCCGGCTCACGCCGGGCGAAGTCGAGATGAAGCGTTCGCTGATCCAGCGCATCCTCGACGATGACGCCGAGATCCGCCGCCACACCGAACCCTGGATGGAGCAGGTGCGGCAGTTCCTTGGCGGCAATGCGCGCCGCAAACAGGTGGAAAGCGCCTACGGCGCATCCACCTGAACAACGAAGGCCGGCACATGGCTGCCGATGTTCCTTGCGCAGGCACTTCCGGTAGGGACGGTCCGCCATGGCCGTGATCCCGCCCGATGCGGGTGTCCGCATGCGCACGCAAACCGACCCGGGGCAATTGCAGCCCCTGGCCCCGGTAAGAGGCATTCCCGCCGGCCTGCCGGAATTCCAGCCTGGCCAGAGCTTCACCGCTCGTATCCAGGAACTGCTCCCCGACAACACCTACAAGGCCTTGGTTGCCGGCCGGCAACTGACCCTGCAGCTCCCCGAGGGAGCAAGCCCCGGCGACCTGCTTGAACTGACCGTCGTCGATCGGACGCCGCACACGGTCATCGCCCGACGCACCGAAGGCCAGCCGTCCGGCGGTCAAGTCGATGCCCGGGCGTATCCGTATGCCAGGATTTCGGACGCAGGCCGCTTGATCGGTCAGTTGCTGCCGCCCGAGGGCGAGGCGGCCCCGCCTGTCGCCCTCACTCGCGGTCAGCCGGTCCTGACCCAGCCACCGACGACCGGCGGCCAGTTGGCGTCGGCGCTGCGCAATGCGGTCAGCCAAAGCGGACTCTTCTATGAAGCCCACCAGGCTCAATGGGTTGCTGGAGAGCGCGCGCTGGCCTCCCTGCGCGCCGAACCGCAAGGACAGCTTCCCGTCGCCCCCCGACCTGCCACGGCCACCCACGGCCTCCAGGCTCCGGGTACCGAGGTCGGCACACCGCCTGCCGGCACGCCTGGCGCCGGCGCCGCACGCACCGAGCCCGGCGTCGCACCGCGCACGGATATTGCCGCCCGGATCGCAGAACCGGCGACAGGGAGAGGTGAGTCCCCATCGCAAGCCGCTGCCAGCGGAACGGCGCAGCAAGCCACCGCCGCCAGCGTTCCCGACGGGATACGCTCGATCGTCCAGCAGCAGTTGGACGCAGTGGCCACCCAGCGCCTGGCCTGGCACGGCGAAGTCTGGCCCGGGCAATCGATGGACTGGGCGATCCAGCGGGACGACGTCGAGGAGCGGGACGCCGCGGCAACGGAAGGCGTCGAGGCACCGCGCTGGAGCACCTCGCTGCGCCTGACCATGCCGCGCCTCGGCACCGTGGACGCGGTCATCCAGTTGACCGGTGGGCGCCTGCAGATACGGCTGGCGGCCGACGCCGATGCCGTCACCGACCTGCGCCAGCAATCGGCAAACCTGACCGCCGCACTCACCAGCGCAGGCCTGGCGGTTCAGTCCCTCGAGATCCGCCATGAAAGCTGATCGCCCGCCCCGCCCGGTCGACGAACGCAGCCTTGCCGTTGCCCTCGCCTACGCGCCGGGCGATGCGGCGCCGCGCGTCGTCGCCAAGGGGCGCGGCCTGACTGCCGAGACCATCATCGCCGTCGCTCGCGACCACGAAGTCTATGTTCACGAATCGCCGGAGATGGTGGCACTGCTGATGCAGGTCGACCTTGACGACCACATCCCGCCGCAACTGTATCTGGCGGTCGCCGAACTGCTTGCCTGGTTGTATCGGGTCGAGGAGCATCCGCAGCCGGCGGTCGCCTGACTCACCGGCCATGACTCAAGCAAGGCATTCCAGTTAGAATTCGCCTGCCATGAGCTCTCCAGTCCAGAATGATGCCGCCGGCCCGAGCAACGCCAAGGCGGTCGCCCATGGGCTGCTTGAACTCGCCGACCACACGCAGTATCTGCTGCGCACGAAGAACGAGATACTCTTCGTGCTGCGCGGCCTGCTCGCCAGCACGGACCACATCACGATCTATTTCAACGAAGGGCAGGACTTCCTGCTCTCCGCCGTGATCGAGGTCGACGACGACGGCCTGGTCCTCGACTATGGCGGCAACCTGGCCGCCAACGCCCGGGCGCTGGCGGCAGACAGGCTGTTCTGTGTCACCACGCACGACAAGATTCGCATCCAGTTCGTGCTGCGCGGGCTGCACCAGATCGACTATCAGGGGCGGCCGGCGTTTCGTGCCGCGTTGCCGGACAGCGTTCTTCGCCTGCAAAGACGGGAATACTACCGACTGACGACGCCGATCGCCCATCCGATCAAGTGCCAGATTCCGGTCATGAAGGAAGGCGGCCTGAGTACCACGGTCATGGAGGCGAATGTGGTCGACATCAGTGGCGGCGGCCTGGCCATGATGGTGCCGCCGGTCGGCCTGATCTTTTCCGCCGGCGACGTCTTCGAGAACTGCCGGATCGAATTGCCCGATGTCGGCGTCGTCATCACGACCCTGGAAATCCGCAACGTGTTCGACGTCACCTTGCGCACCGGCACCCAGGTTGCCCGCGCCGGCTGCCAATTCACGAATCTGCCGGGACCGATGCTGACGCTGATCCAGCGCTACATCATCAAGGTCGAGCGGGAGCGCAAGGCGCGCGAATCCGGAATGGCCTGAGGCACGACCGGCCTCAGACCGGCATGTTCATGATGTCGTTGTAGGCCGTGACCAGCTTGTTGCGCACCTGCACCATCTGCTGGAACGACAGGTTGGCCTTCTGCAGGTCTATCATCACGTCCTGCAGGTTGACGTTGTTCTTGCCGGCCGTGAAATCCTCGGCAATGTTCTGAGCCTGCTGTTGCGCCTGGTTGACCTGGTCGATGGCGGTCTTCAGCGCCAACGAGAAATCCGCACCACCCGCCGCTCCCGCCGAATCCGCCGGCTTGCCCTGTGCAAGTGCGGCCGATGCGCGCAACTGCGCCAGCGCTTGATCAAGACTTCGGGTGTCGATTGCCATGGTAGCCCGCTTGGTGATGTTTCAAGATTTTACTAGCAAGCGGCATGCCGGTTGTCAGGCTCATTCCGGAATGCCGTCGCCGTTTTGCCGATATTGCGCCAGCTTGTAGCGCAAAGTCCGCTCCGATATCCCCAACAATTCGACCGCCTTCTTGCGCGACCCGCCCACTTTGGCGAGCGTCTCGAGAATGTGCTGCCGCTCCAGGTCCCTGATGTTTGCAGGGCTGGCGCCGGAACTGGCAATGGCAGCCGGCTCGACCTGAGGCACCGGATTCGCTGCCGTTCCGGTCGGCATCGCCAACGACAACTGGTCTTGGCCAACGACGTTGGCCGGTGCCATGATCACCGCCCGCTGAATGGCATTCTCCAGTTCGCGCACGTTCCCGGGCCAATCATAGGCGGCAAGTTTTGCCTCCGCCTGGGCATCGAACCGCAAGGCACGACCGTCACGGCTGCCATGCATGGACAGGAAATGGCGCGCCAGCGGCAGGATGTCGCCCGGACGTTCGCGCAGGGCCGGAATCGCCAGGGGAAACACGTTCAGGCGATAGAACAAGTCCTCCCGGAACCTGCCCGCCTTGACTTCCGCTGCCATGTCCCGGTTCGAGGTGGCCAGGACGCGAATGTCGAGTGCGACCGGCCGCTTGCCGCCGACCCGCTCCACCTCCCGCTCCTGCAGCACGCGCAGCAGCTTGGCCTGGAGGCCGAGGGGCATCTCGGAGATTTCGTCGAGCAGCAGGGTACCGCCATTCGCCTGCTCGAACTTTCCGGCTTGGGACATCTGGGCGCCCGTAAATGCTCCCCGCTCATGCCCGAACAGGGTCGCCTCGAGCAGGCTGTCGGGAATCGCCGCGCAATTGATGGCCACGAAAGCTCCCCTGGCGCGCGCCGACTGGTCATGGATGTAGCGAGCGAACACCTCCTTGCCGGTGCCGGATTCGCCGGTCAGGAGCACCGTGGCATCGGTCCGGGCAACGCGCGAGGCCAGCAGCAGCACGTCCCGCGAACGCGCATCTTCGGCGATCACCCCCTCCGCGCTCGGCGGCGTGGCGTAGCGGGCAATCTGGTCGAGCAGGGCCTTGGGCTCGAAGGGCTTGAGCATGAAGTCGCAAGCGCCGCCGCGCATCGCCGCCACCGCCTTCTCCACCTCGCCGAAGGCCGTCATCAACATCACCGGCAGCCCCGGATGGCGGCCGTGTATCTCGCCGAGCAGTTGCAGGCCGTCCATCGGCGCCATGCGCAGGTCCGAGATGACCATGTTGAAGCGCTCGCGTTCCATCGCCTGCAAGGCTTCCCGGCCGCCCGGCGCGCCCTTGGCACTGTGCCCGGCTGCCTCGAGGGTCAGCAGCAGTGCGTCCCGCAGGGCATCGTCGTCCTCGACGACCAGTACGTTCAGACGTTCGTTCATGGCGACTCGACCAAAGGCAGCAGGATGACAAACTCGGTTCCCACGCCCAACTCGGAGCGAACCTCGATGGCCCCCCCATGGGCACGGGCAACCCCGCGGGCGATGGCCAGTCCGAGACCGGTTCCCTCGCTGCGGGTGGTAAAGAAGGGCTCGAAGAGGCGCTCCACGACGCTGGCCGCCATCCCGCGGCCATCGTCGCGCACGACCAGCGCCAACTGGCGGTCGGACTGTTCGGAGGCCAGCGTCACGCGCCCTCCGGCCTCGACGGCCTGGAAGGCGTTCTCGATCAGATTGGTCAGGGCGCCGGTTAGCGCCTTGCGATTGCCCGTCAGCAGGGTATCGGCGGCGCCCGAGGCGATGCAGAACTCGACGTTGCGGCTGCGTGCCAGGGGCTCGAAGGTATGACCAATCTCCGCGAGGAGGTCTGCGACGGGGAAGGTCTCCCTGCCCAGGACCTCGCCGCGGGCAAACATCAAGGTATCCTGGATCAGGCGTTCAAGGTGCTTCAGGCGACCTACCGTCTTTTGGGCAATCGGAATCCGGCTGGCTTCGGGCAGTTCCGGGTTCTCGAGGTTGCCCGCATACAGCAGCGCTGCCGCCAGCGGTGTCCGCAACTGGTGCGCCAGTTGCGCCGCCATCTCGCCCATGGCGGCCAGC
Source organism: Rhodocyclales bacterium (assembly GCA_016235765.1). Taxonomy (GTDB): domain Bacteria; phylum Pseudomonadota; class Gammaproteobacteria; order Burkholderiales; family Rhodocyclaceae; genus Fen-999. The sequence continues at coordinate 57,347 of JACRIZ010000006.1, forward strand.
CGTTCATGGCGCTCGGCCTGGGCGCGGAGTCGATGGGTCTCGGTGACGTCATGCAGGAGCACGATACGGCCGCCGGCCGAATCGAGGGGGGTAACCGTGACCGCCAGGCGTCGTTCATCCAGTTGCCGTTCGCCGGGCGTTTCGGTGGCCAGCAACTGGCGGTCAAACTCGGTCCAGGCCGATCCGACCGGATTGGCGCCCAGCACCCTGCCGGCCGCCGCGTTGGCCTCGACGGCGGTTCCTTCCGCATCCAGGACGACCACGCCGGCCGGGAGCGCTTCCTGGAGCAGCGCCATCCTCTCGGTCAGGGCGGCAACCTGCCCTTCCAGGCGGGAATAGGCCGAAGCCAGTTCTTCGGACGCCTGATTGAAGATCTGAAAGGCCTCGGCCAGACGGGCAGTGTCGATTCCTGCCGAGGGGGGTGTCGCGGTATCCATCACCCGGCCATCATGGCAGAATCGGTGGGGTGCAACAACTCGCGAAATGCCGGCAATTTTTGCCGCTGCTTGGTGGAACCGGGCTTGCTTGTAGAAGCCACAATCCGGCAGCGGCCAGATTGGCTGTTTAACGCAGAGATGACTTATCGATGGCCAGTGCCGAGCAGAGCATACCCCTGAACCTGGAAGTCTTCAGTCGCATGACCACGTCCCAGAAGCTGGGTACGCTGGTCGCGGTTGCGTTGGCCATCGCGCTCTTCGTCGGCGGCCTGCTCTGGGCGTCCGAACCGCCTTATGGTGTGGTTTTTGCCAACCTGTCCGAGAAGGATGGCGGTCAGATCGTCGCCGCACTCGAACAGCAGAACGTGCCCTACAAGATTTCCGCGGGCGGCAGCGCCATCATGGTACCGGCCGAACGGGTCCATGACGTGCGCCTGCGTCTGGCGTCCCAGGGGCTGCCCAAGGGCGGCCTGGTGGGTTTCGAGGTCATGGACACGCAGAAACTCGGCGTCAGCCAGTTTGCCGAGCAGATCAACTACCAGCGCGCGCTGGAAGGTGAGCTGGCACGATCGATCCAGTCGCTGGGCGCCGTCAAGGGCGCCCGGGTACACCTGGCCATACCGAAGCAGACGGCCTTCCTGCGTGACGAGCAGAAACCGACCGCGTCCGTGCTGGTCGCCCTGCACGCCGGGCGCCGCCTCGACCCTTCGCAGGTCGCGGGTATCGTGCATCTCGTGTCGTCGAGCGTTCCCCGCCTGAGCCCGGGAAGCGTCAGCGTCATCGACCAGGACGGCAACCTGGTGTCCGAACCGGGCGACGCAGGCAAGCTGGCGGGCCTGGATGCCTCCCAGATCAAGTACGTCCGGGACATCGAGGAGGAATACAAGCGGCGGGTCGAATCCATCCTCGCGCCCATGGTCGGCACGGGCAACGTCCGTGCCCAGGTGACGGCGGACGTGGACTTCACGCAGACCGAGCAACTCGCCGAGACCTACAAGCCGAACCCGACGCCGCAGACAGCCATCCGCAGCCAGCAAACGGCCGAGACCGGCAGCAACGCGGGCGCCGGCGCCGTTGGCGTTCCCGGCGCGCTGACCAACCAGCCGCCGGTTCCGGCGACGGCGCCGATCACCAATCCGGCCGTACCTGGCGCCAGCACCGGCAACGGCCAGTCGCCGCTCAATTTCAGCAAGAACGCGACCGTCAACTATGAAGTCGACAAGACCGTCCGGCATACCAAGGGGGCGCCGGGATCGGTACGCCGCCTGGCGGTCGCGGTGGTGATCAACCACAAGCATGACCCGGCCAGGAACAGGTCGCAGCCGCTGACCGATACCGAGTTGAAACAGGCAACCGCGCTGGCCCAGGAGGCCGTCGGTTTCAGCAAGGAGCGTGGTGACACGGTCAACGTGGCAAACGTGTCGTTTGCGCGCCTGGAGCAGGAGGCGATCTCCGATCTGCCGGTCTGGAAGGATCCCTGGCTGATCAACACGGCCAAGGAGATCGGTCGCTGGCTGTTGTTCGCCCTGGTGGCCTGGCTGCTCTGGACCCGGGCGTTCAAGCCCCTGTTCGAGATGTTCGCGGCGGCCGCCCATCGTGTCGAGGCCGAGCAGGTGGCCGCGGCGGAAGCGGCTGCAGTCGGCGGCGCCGAAGCCCGCCACTCAAACTTCGGCCGGAATTACGACTCCAAGTTGACCCAGGCGCGCGACCTGGCGAAGCAGGATCCGAAGTTGGTGGCCGGGGTAATCAAGGAGTGGGTCGGTGGCGAATCCCGATGAGGGGCTGGAAAAGAGTGCCATGCTGCTGCTTTCTCTGGGCGAGGACGAGGCTGCCGAAGTACTGAAGCATCTCGGCCCCAAGGAGGTCCAGAAGCTCGGTCACGCGATGGCGCAGATGAAGGCCGTGCCACGCGACAAGGTCGAGGCGGTACTCGACGAACTGGAGCATCGTTCTGCCATCGGTACGCCGCTCGATGTCGACGAGGCCAAGATCAAGGCCATGCTCACCAAGGCGCTCGGCGACGACAAGGCCGCCAACCTGATTTCGCGCATCCTCCAGGGCGGCGACACTGCCGGCATCGAGGGCCTGAAGTGGATGGATGCCGCCACCGTGGCCGACCTGATCAAGAACGAGCACCCGCAGATCATCGCGACCATCCTCGTGCATCTCGAGTTCGACCACGCCGGCGAGATCCTGAAGCAGTTCACGGAGCGTCTGCGCAATGACGTCCTGCTGCGCATCGCCACCCTGGACGGCGTCCAGCCGGTCGCCCTGTTCGAGCTCAACGACACGCTCAAGCGCCTGCTCGCGGGCGCATCGAGCAATGTCAAGAAGGCCGCCATGGGCGGTATCCGCCACGCCGCGGAAATCCTCAACTTCGTCGGCCAGGCGGCGGAAACCGCCATCATCGACAACGTCCGCGAATACGATCCCGACCTGGCGCAGAAGATCCTCGACGAGATGTTCGTCTTCGAGAACCTGATCGATGTCGACGACCGCGGCATCCAGCTCCTGCTGCGGGAGATCCAGTCCGATTCGCTGATCCTCGCGCTCAAGGGATCTTCGCCCGAGTTGCGCGAGAAGATATTCAAGAACATGTCGCAGCGGGCGGCCGAGATGCTCAAGGAAGATCTCGAGGCCAAGGGACCGGTGCGCCTCTCCGAAGTCGAGGGAGAGCAGAAGGAAATCCTCAAGGTCGCCCGCCGGCTTGCGGATGAAGGGCAGATCGTCCTCGGCGGCAAGGGCGGTGAGGATCAGATGGTATGAACGGCCTGACTGCCTGGGAGCGATGGGAACTGGCCAACTTCGACGCGGAGTCGCAGGCAACTGCCGTCCGTGGCCCGGATGCGGAGCCCGCCACCGTCGATCGAAGCGAGCTCGACCGCCTGCGCGATGAAGCACGCCACGAAGGCTACCAGGCCGGCTATGCCGCCGGCCAGGCGGCGGCACGGGCGGAAGCCGGCCGCCTTGCCGCTGCGGCGGCGAGCCTCGATCAAGCCATCGCGGAATTCGACCAGCAGGTCGCCGATGAACTTCTGGCGCTGGCGGTTGAAATCGCGCGGCAGGTCGTACGGGAGGAAATCACCGGACGGCCGGACATCATCGTCAAGGTCGTGCACGAAGCGCTCGCCCAACTGCCCCATCAACATGCGACGATCTTCCTCCATCCCGACGATGCGTCGCTGGTCCGTTCCTACGTCGGCGACGCACTCGCGCACGCCGGGCACCGCCTCCTCGAGGACGCCCGGCTCAACCCCGGGGACTGCATCCTGGAATCGGGCAGCAGCCAGACCGACGCAACGGTCGCCACCCGCTGGCGACGGGTCGTCGAAACCCTTGGTGTCTCGGCCGCCTGGCAAGACAAGGATGGTCGGTGAATCCACATTGCCAATCCTGGCGCAACTTCCTTGTCGACTGCCGCGACCAGTTGGGTGACGTGACGCCGTTCCAGTCCAGCGGCCGCCTGACCCGCATCAGCGGGCTGGTGATGGAGGCCTCCGGACTCAAGCTGGCGCTGGGCTCCAGTTGCAGGATCCAGATTCCCGGCGATGGCACGCTCGAGGCCGAGGTGGTCGGTTTCGCCGGCGAGCGGCTCTACATGATGCCTACCGAGGATGTCTATGGCCTGGCGCCGGGCTCGAGCGTCATCCCGCTGGAGATTCCGCCGCCGCCGCCCCGGCTCGGCATGACGGCCCAGCCCTTCCGCCGCGCCTTCGATCGCGCCAAGCATCTGCCCGTTGGCGATCAATTGCTCGGCCGAGTCGTCGACGGCAACGGCCGGCCACTGGACAAACTCGGGGCGCTGGACGCAAAGCCGGCGCGGTCGTTGATCAGTCGGCCGTTCAACCCGCTGCATCGCGCGCCGATCCGCGACAGCCTCGACGTCGGCATCCGGGCGATCAATGCCCTGCTGACCGTCGGCCGCGGCCAGCGGCTCGGTCTGTTCGCCGGCTCCGGCGTCGGCAAGAGCGTGTTGCTCGGCATGATGGCCCGCTATACCGCCGCCGACGTCATCGTCGTCGGACTGATCGGCGAACGCGGCCGCGAAGTGAAGGAGTTCATCGAGCACAACCTCGGCGACGAAGGCCTGAGTCGCTCGGTCGTGGTGGCTTGCCCCGCCGACGTCAGCCCCTTGATGCGGCTCCAGGGGGCCTCCTATGCGACGTCGATCGCCGAACACTTCCGCGATCAGGGACGTCACGTCCTGCTGATCATGGATTCGCTGACCCGCTTCGCCATGGCGCAACGCGAGATCGCGCTCGCCATCGGCGAGCCGCCCGTCACGCGCGGCTATCCGCCATCGGTGTTCGCGCGGCTGCCGCAACTCGTCGAGCGCGCCGGCAACGGGCTGGAAGGCGGCGGTTCCATCACGGCGTTCTACACGGTACTGACCGAGGGGGACGACCAGCAGGATCCGATCGCCGACGCGGCGCGCGCAATTCTCGACGGCCACATCGTGCTGTCGCGGCACTTGTCCGATGCGGGCCACTATCCTGCGGTGGATATCGAGCAGTCCATCTCGCGCGTCATGGCCAACCTGATCGACCTCGGCCAGGCCGAACTGGTGCGGCGCTTCAAGCAACTGTATTCCCGCTATCAGCGCGCCCGTGACCTGCTCGCCGTCGGTGCCTACGCGCCTGGCTCCGACCCGCTGCTCGACCAGGCGATCGCCCTCTATCCGCACATGGAACGCTTCCTGCAGCAGGACATCGCGGAACGCGCCAACAGCCGCGAAAGCGTCGATGCCCTGACTGTGCTCTTTGGCTGAGCTAATATTGGGTTCCGTCCGCCTGCCTGACGCATCCGCGCAAACCGAGATCCGCCTGTGACCAAAGCCTTCCCACTGCAATCGATCCTCGATCTGTCCCAGATGAAGCTTGACGAGGCCGCGAGGCGGTTGGGCGAACTCATTTCCGGCGAACAGCAGGCCGCCCAGCGTCTCGAACTGCTGGCGCAGTATCGCGACGAGTATCACGCCCGTTTCCTCGCCGCGGCCCGCGACGGCTTGAGCCGCGACCAGTGGCGCAACTACCAGTCCTTTCTCGACCGGCTGGACGGTGCGATCACCCAGGCGCGGGAGATCGTCGCGCAGTCGCATCAACTGACCGCCGCCGGGCAGCAGGACTGGCTTGCCAAACGCGGGCGCGTCAAGGCCTTTGACACGCTGGCGCAACGCCACCAGGCGCGGATCGACTATGCGGAAACGCGCCAGGAGCAGAAAGCGCTCGACGAGCACTCCAGCCGCAAGCATGCGGCCAACGCGAGCGATGATCAGTAGCAAGGCGGGGGGCGGCGACCGTATGGCACGCCAATTGCATCGCCTTCGGCAGACTGCCTTGAGGACGATCGAATGCCTGCAATTAATGCCGCCGCAAACCCGGTAAGCGCAGTAGCTTCTCCGCCGACACCGAATTCCGGCAGTTCCGCCGTCAGTTCCGACGAACGGCCCTTTGCCACGGTGCTTGCCGAACAGACCGGCAAGCCGCCCAAGGGAACGGAGAAGGAGCACAAGACCGGATCGGCGACGGCAGCACCATCCTCGTCCGACAACGAGACTGAGACCGCCGCCCCGGTGACCACGGCGCCGGTCGCAGCCGATAGCCAAAGTCTGATGACGCCCATCATCGTCGCGCCAGTGCTCCCGCCGGGCGAGAGCAGCACGGACGAGGCAATCGTCGAGGCCCAGATACAGACAGCCGCTGAGCTGATCCAGGCCGTACTGACGCCCGCGGGCACCGCCCAAGGTGCTGCCCGTGCGGACGCCGCCGCAATCCGCCAGGCGAAATCCGCCGCGGCATTGGAAGCGGCACCCGCTGCCGCGCAGGTACCCGGCCTCGGTGTCGAAACGCCGGGCAAACCGGTCGCCGACATGCTGTTGGCCGTCGCCCGCAACGCACACAGCGAGACACCGCCGGAAGGTGGCGGCATGCCGGCAAAACTTGCCGCGCCGCGAGAAGTCTTTGCCCTGCCCGCCGAACGCGACGCCGTACAACAGCTCGCGGACTCCTTCGCCGCCAAGTCCGGCGCGGGGATGGCACCCGCGGCCGAAGCGGTGGCAGCCGCCGTACCCATGCATGCCGCTGCCGCATCGCTCCAGGCTCGACACGGCACCGAATACCGGATCGTGACGCCGGTCGGAAGCCAGCACTGGGAAACTGCCGTCGGCAACAGCCTGGTCATCATGAGCGGAGCCCGCCAGGACCGCGCCGATTTGGTGCTGACGCCGCCCCAGCTCGGCCGCATCGAGGTATCCATCTCGGTGAAGGGCGACGAGGCGACGGCGATCTTCGTTTCAGCCAATCCGGCGGTTCGCGAGGCGCTGGAAAGCGCGCTGCCGCGCCTGCGCGAGATTCTGGCGGACGCCGGCATTGCCTTGGGCCAGGCCCATGTCGGCGCGGAATCCCAAGGCCAGTCGGCCGGCGAGCGCCAAAACGGCGATAATGCATCTCGCCCCGGAATCGTGGACGCAACCGGCAATGGCGAATCGCCGCTTGGCCTGGGAGGCCCCAGCAACGCCACGCATCGGGTGATATCGCGCTCACTGGTCGACACCTACGCCTGACCGGAGCCGAACAATAGACAGTCAGGGAGATGATGCATGGCCGAGGCAAGGAAGACCGAAGACGCACCCGTTGAACAAGCACCCAAGAAGAGCAAGAAGGGTCTGCTGATCGCCATCGTCGCCATCGTCCTGGTCGTGGTCGTCGGTGGCGCTGCGGCTTTCTTTCTGATGAAGGGCAAGCCTGCCGCCGATGAGGGCGATGAGGAAGGCGACGAACCGCCAGCCAAGGTCGAGAAGGCCAGGAAAGCCAAGAAGGAACACGACGAAGCCCCGCCGGTCTTCGTCAAGCTGGAGGCATTCACGGTCAAGCTGCAGACGGAGCAGCAGGAAGCCTATCTGCAGGCAGTTCCTGAACTGCGCGTTCTCGACGCGCACACCGGCGACAAGATCAAGCAGTACACCCCGGAGATCCGCCACAAGCTGTTGCTGATCCTGTCCGGCAAGAAGGCTTCGGACATCTCGACGCCGCCGGGCGTCCAGCGGCTTGCCAACGAGATGCGCGTCACCATCAACGCCATCATCGAGCCGCCGCCGCCGCGCAAGAAGGGCAAGGAGCCCGAGGAACCCGGTGATTACGCCGGACCGGACGAGCCGGTCCAGGCCGTGTTGTTCACCTCGTTCATCGTCCAGTAGCGGGCATGAGCCAGGATTTCCTCTCCCAGGAAGAAGTCGATGCCCTGCTGAAGGGTGTCAGCGGCGAGCCGGATGAAACCGCAGCCGAGGAAGCGACGGGGGGAGTCAAGCCGTACGACCTTGGACGCCAGGAACGGATCGTCCGCGGCCGCATGCCGACGCTCGAATTGATCAACGAGCGCTTTGCCCGGCTGCTGCGCATCGGACTCTTCAACTTCATCCATAAAGGCACCGAGATTTCGGTCGGGCCGATCAAGGTCCAGAAATACAGCGAGTTCATCCGCAACCTGGTCGTACCGACCAACCTGAACCTCGTCACCATCAAGCCGCTGCGCGGCACGGCGCTGGTCGTTCTCGATCCGAACCTGGTCTTCCTGATCGTGGACAGCATGTTCGGCGGCGACGGTCGTTTCCACACGCGGGTCGAAGGGCGCGATTTCACGCCTACCGAGCAAAGGATCATCCAGGGCCTGCTCAACGTCATCTTCGCCGAATACGAGAAGGCCTGGAAACCCGTGTTCGAGATCAAGTTCGACTACATCCGGTCGGAGATGAACACGCAGTTCGCCAACATCGCCACGCCATCGGAAATCGTCGTGGCAATCACCTTCACCGTCGAACTGGGCGGCAATTCGTCGGAGATGCATTTCTGCATTCCCTATTCGATGGTCGAGCCGATCCGCGACGTGCTGTACAGCACGATGCACAGCGAGCAGGCGGGCACCGACCGGCGCTGGACCAGCACACTGGCGCGCCAACTGCAGCTTGCCGAAGTCGAACTGGTGGTGCCGCTCGCCTCGTGCGACGTTCCGGTCAGCCGGATCGCGGAACTGAAGGTGGGCGACATCATTCCAATCCACATTGAAGAGCATGTCCCGGCAACGGTTGACGGCATTTCCGTCATGGACTGCCGCTACGGCATCAGGGGTGGCCAGTACGCGCTGAAGGTGGAACGCTTCCTGGCCCAGGACGAGGCCGAACAGTCATAGGAGCAGCAAGATGAGCGATCAAGTCGACGACACCCAGGTTTCCGAGGACGATTGGGCCGCGGCCATGAACGAACAGGCGACGACCGACGCCGCTGCCGGGGCCGGCGCGGCGCCGGCGCAGATCTTCGAGCAGTTCGGCGGCGGCCAGCAAAAGGCCGCGACACCGCAGGGCTTCGACATGATCATGGACATCCCGGTCCGCCTGACGGTCGAGTTGGGCCGGACCAAGATCTCGATCCGCAACCTGCTCCAGCTTGCCCACGGCTCGGTGGTCGAACTCGACGGGCTGGCCGGTGAACCGATGGACGTTCTCATCAACGGCACCCTGATCGCACAGGGCGAGGTCGTGGTGGTCAACGACAAGTTCGGCATCCGTCTGACGGATATCGTCACGCCCCAGGAGCGCATGCGCAAACTGAATCACTAGCAGCCGGGATTGCTGCGGCTTTCCCCCTCTGCTCGGACGTTTTCGAGCCGGGCGTCCTACGTATGCTGATGCCGCAATGGCATCCAAGTACCTTCCTCGTCCCGTATTAGCACTGGCAGTAATGCTGCCGGCAGTCGCGCACGCGCAAAATGCCGCGCCCCCCGCCGAACTCGGCGGCAGCATCGTGCAACTGGTGCTCGGCCTGGCCGTCGTGATCGCCCTGCTTTTCGCGAGTCTTTGGCTGTTGAAACGCATCTCGGCGCCGCGCGGCGAGGCCGCCGGACTGATCCGCGTCGTCGCCGGAACCGCCATCGGTCCGCGCGAGCGCGTCGTCATCCTCGAAGTCGGCGGCACCTGGATGGTCCTGGGCGTCGCGCCGGGCCAGGTGAGCGCATTGGCGGAAATCCCCCGCATCAACCCTGCCGCCCCGTCGACCCCGCCGCCACCGGGCAACCTCCCCGGCTGGCTGCAGCGCATCGTCGATCGCCGCCATGCGCGCTAGCCGGCTCGTCACGGCTGCCTTGCTCCTGTCGTTGCCCGCCCTGGCGGCGGCCCAGGCCATGCCGACGATAACGAGCACGCCGGCGCCGGGCGGCGGCACGCAGTGGTCGCTGTCGATCCAGACCCTGCTGCTGCTGACGAGCCTGAGTTTCCTGCCCGCCATACTCCTGATGATGACCGCCTTCACGCGCATCGTCATCGTCCTGTCGCTGCTGCGCCACGCCCTGGGCACGCAGACCTCGCCGCCCAACCAGGTGCTGATCGGGCTCGCCTTGTTCCTGACCTTCTTCGTCATGGCGCCCGTCGGCGACAAGATCTATACCGACGCCTACCTGCCGCTTTCCGAAAACAGGATCACCTTCACGCAGGCGCTCGACCGCGGCGCGGTGCCGCTGCGCGCCTTCATGATGAAGCAGGTGCGCGAAGGCGACCTCGCCCTGTTCACCAAGGTCGCCAACCAGCCCCAGCCAGCCACCATCGACGAGGTACCGATGCGCGTGCTGATTCCGGCCTTCGTCACCTCGGAGCTCAAGACCGCATTCCAGATCGGCTTCATCATCTTCATCCCGTTCCTGATCATCGACATGGTGGTGGCCTCGGTTCTCATGTCGATGGGCATGATGATGATGTCGCCCGTCATGGTGGCACTGCCGTTCAAGATCATGCTGTTCGTGCTGGTGGATGGCTGGAATCTGGTCGTCTCCTCCCTGATCGCCAGTTTCGGGTGAGCCGAGCATGACGCCGACCACCGTCATCGAGATCGGCCGCCAGGCCATGGAGGTCGCCTTGATGGTGTCGGCACCGCTCTTCATCGCGGCGCTCGCCACGGGCTTGATCATCAGCATCTTCCAGGCCGCCACGCAGATCAACGAAACGACGCTGTCGTTCGTACCGAAGCTGGTCGCCATCTTCATCACCCTGATTCTGGCCGGCCCCTGGATGATCTCCGTGATGACCGACTACATCCGCCGGCTCTACGAATCGATTCCCAGCATGATCGGCTGATGATCACCGTAACCGCGGCGCAGCTCGATGCCTGGCTGGCCATGCTGGCATTTCCGCTGGCCCGTGTGCTCGGCCTGTTTGCCATAGCCCCGATCTTCGCCAACGCCGGCCTGCCGCGCCGGATCCGGCTGCTGATCGGCCTTGCCGTCACTTTCGCGCTGGCGCCGGGCTTGCCGCCCGTACCCGCCATTTCACCGGGGTCCTGGACGGGTGCCTTCATACTCGCCCAGCAGATGCTGATCGGCGTCCTGTTCGGCCTGACGCTGCGCGTGGTCTTCGCGGCCGTCGACGTCGCCGGCGAACTGATCGGTCTGCAGATGGGCTTGTCCTTCGCCATCTTCTACGACCCGCAGAACGCCGGTCAGTCGGCCGTGCTGAGCGAATTCCTCGGCCTGCTGACGATGCTGATCTTCCTGGCAATGAACGGCCATCTGCTCACCTTGTCGGTGCTGGCGGAGAGCTTTCACCTGCTGCCGATCGGCACCTCGCCGATCTCCGGCCAGGGCCTCGTGGCCGTGGTCTCATGGTCCGCGGTACTGTTCTCGGCCGGCCTCCTGCTGTCCTTGCCCGTCGTCGCGGCGCTGCTGATCGCGAACCTCTCCATGGGCGTCCTGTCGCGCGTGGCGCCGCAATTGAACCTGTTTGCCGTCGGCTTCCCGGTGACCTTGGTCACGGGTTTCGTGGTGCTGATGATATCGCTGCCCTATTTCGGCACCGCGCTGGAGCGATTGTTCGATCAGAGCTTCTTCACGCTGCGCGGCATCATCCAGGCGGCTGCCGGTTAGCTCTTGGCCTTGTCGATCAGCCTGACGACGCCGACCGCGGTGCGCTGGGAGCCCAGCACCGAGGAGTCGAGGCCTTCCTGGTATTCGACGACCTGATAGCCGTTGAAGCCGTTCAGGCGCATCAACTCCCTGGCGCGGCGATGCAGCACCGCCTGCGCCTCGCCAGCGCCGCCGGCGTAGAAGCGCTTCATGCGCAGCGAGAAATGGATATGCTGGTCGCCGAGAGGCGCCTCCTCGATTTCCCAGTTGGGCGACAGGGGATCCAGCACCATGTAGGCGATCCCGGCCAGAGCTCCCCAATACACGACCTTCTCCAGCGCAACGCTGATCGACGGCCCGACCTGGAGCGTGTAGTTCGGGATCATCGTCCCGGCACTCGGAATCGACTTCACCGAAGAGCTGCCGCAGGCGCCGAGCGCCAGCGACGCGGCGAGGACGGTAGCAAGTCTCATAGGTAGTTGAACAGGGAGAGCTGCGAGGTCGACACGAAGGACTTCTGCGCCGCCTCCAGATCCGTCTGCTTGCGCGTGATGTCGGAAAGCGCCTTGGCCCAGTCGAGGTCCTGCAGGTTGGAGAGGTTCTGCTGGTACTGCAGGGCGACGTCGGCATTGGTGCTGGCCAGCGAATCCAGTTCGTTGCCCCGCGCGCCTACCGCGGCGCTGACGCGCAGGATGTTCTCCTGGGCCTGACCCAGGTTGGTCAGCGCCGAGCCGATGTCGGCGGAAAACTTCGCCTGCTCGGCGGCGCCGAACGGTGCTTTTTCCAGTTTCCCGATCAGGTTGGCCAGGGTCTTGAACAAGCTCTGGCTGGTGCTGGGCGCGATCGCGAAGCTGTCGCCGACCGCCGGGTCACCGCTGACGGTGACCGTCGCGCCGAGGTCGAAGGCCGGCTCGGCGCCCTGGCTCGCCAGAACGATCGCCTCGCCGCTCTTGTAGACGCGTTGGTTGGCGATCGGCGCAGCGCCCGGCCCGCCGGTCAGCAAGGAATTGCCGCCCGCATCAAGGATGTCGTATCGGGTGGTCGCCGGCGTCGTACTGGCATCGCTGGCGAACACGATGGAATAGTTCTTGTTCGCCAAGGCATTCCAGGTCTGCGGATTGGTGACGCTACCCGCATCGGCGATGCCGGTACCGGTATTGCCGGCGGCATAGGCGGTGGTGAAGTAGCCGTTGCCGTTCTTGATGCGCATGAATACGTCGTTGCCCGCATCGCTCACCGGAACGTATCGCGTCGGCGACACCTGGAGCGTGCGCTGACCGTCGTCGCCGAGGTATTGGACCTCGGTGGAGGCGCCGCTGATGATCGCATCGACATTGCCGCTGAACGGCGTGGTGCTGCCCTGGAAGCCCGAGAACAAATACTGGCCCGAGCCGTCGGTGGCATTGGCGATGCCCATCAGTTCGTCGAAGCGGGAACGCAATTCCATGGCGATACTGCGCCGGTCGTTTGCCGAAAGCGGGTCGTTGCCGGCCTGCACGGTCAGTTCGCGCAAGCGACCGAACATGTCCCTGACGCTCGACAACTGCGCCTCTTCCAGGTTGAGTGACGCCTGTGCGTTGCCCTGGTTGGCACTGAACTGGTCCACCACATCCTTGGCCTGCTGCACCTCGAGCGCCCGCGCGGCAGCCACCGGATCGTCCGCCGGGGTGATGATCCGGCGCCCGGTGGATACCTGCTGCTGCAAGTGCAGCAAGTCTGCCGTCTGCCGATTGATGGCCGCGACCCCGGCGTTATAGATCATGTTGGTGCTGATTCTCATGGCACGACCTTCCTGTCGATTATCCGAGGGCGAGAATGGAATCGAAAACCTTTGAAGAAATCTCGATTACCTTCGCCGACGCCTGGTATGCCTGCTGGTAGCGAATGAGGTTGGCGGCCTCTTCGTCGAGATTGACGCCCGACATCTCCTGCTGGGTAGCGATCGCCGCTTCGGCCAGTGCCGTCTGGCTCTTGCCGACCGTCTTCACCTCGCGCGTCTTGTTGCCGACTTCGCCGACCAACTGCGCATAGGCTTCGAGGTAGCTGGCCGTGCCGCCGAGCATGGTATCGACCGTCTGCAGGCCTGCCAGCGCGACTGCATTGCGGTTGTCCGAGACACCGTTGGCGTTGGCACTGACCGTGAACACGTCGTTGGCCCTGGGCGAGCCCGATATCTGCATCGTCCAGCCGTTGTAGGTGATCGCGGCGCCTGGCGTGTAGGCGACGCCGGCCGGATTGCCGGTACCGGTGCCGACGACGTTGTACGTGGTCGGCGGATTGTTGAAGGTAATCGTCACCGTCTGCTGAAGGTTCGCATCGGGGGGTGCCGGGCCGTTGACGGTGCCGGCGCTGATGGTGCCGGTGCCCGTGTTGGCCAACGCTGCGGCGGTCCGCATCGGCGCCGCCGCGGCGATGTTGCGCGCATCATCGACCACGAGCGCAAGGCTGCTGGCGCCGCTGCGGGTCGGCTCGATCTTGAAGCTGTCACCGGCATTGACGGTACCGGCCAGGGCGAGGTCGAAACCCTGGTTGGCCGTCGTCGCCACGGCCGCCACCGTGGCGCCCGTCCAGCTCTGGTTGTCCGACATGCGGGTCAGCGTGTAATTTGCGCCGTCGTACGCCAGCCGATAGTCGCTGGTGGTCAGGTTCGCCGCCGCGCTGCTCGAAAAAGTCACGCTGAGCGGGCCGGTACCGGTATTCAGCGAGTTCGAATAGGCAGTCGGATCGGCGACGCTGAAGAAATCGCCGCCGAGGGCACCGGTGAGATCCTGGCCCAACTGGTGCTGGTTGTTGAAGGTTTGCGCGAGCGCAATCGCAATGCGGCCGAGCGCATTCTGGGCGCTGTCCAGCGATTGGCTGCGGAAGCTGATCAAGCCACCCAGGGTACCGCCGGTGATCTGCGACTCCGGCACCTGAATGGCCGTGCCGCCTGGCGTCTTGACGACCACGACCAAGCGCTCCGGATCGTCGAACGCGGCAACGGTACTCAGCGAAAAGGCGTCCTTGCCGACCACCAGCGCCTGGCCGTTGCCGAAGAAGACGTTCATCATGCCGTCGTCCTGCGTGAGGGTCGTGACGCGGATCTGCTGGTTGAGTTCCGCTATCAACTGGTCGCGCTGGTCGAGGAGATCGTTGGGCTGCTGGTTTTGCGAACCGGCCTGGGCCCGCAGTATCCGATCGTTGATTTCGGCGATCTGGCTGGCGTAGCTGCTGATCAGGGAGACTTCGCTGGTCACCTGCGCGTTGACGCCCTCGCGGATCTCGGCCATGCGCTGATCCAGCGACTGGAAACGGGCCACCAGGGTCTGGGCAGTGGACAACATGGACTGGCGTGCCGGAATCGACGCCGGATCGGCAGCGACCGCCTGCACGCCGCTGAAGAAGCTGCTCATCGCCGTACTGAGGCCCGAGGTCGTGTCGGCGAGAACATTGTCGATCTGGCTGATCTGCTGCAAGTAGGCGTCCATCTCCGCCGCGCCGGTCTGCGCGGACAGTACCTGCTCGGACAGGAACTGGCTGTAGATGCGCTTGACGGTTTCGACGTGCGTGCCCTGGCCAATGAAACCCGATCCCGTCAGCACCGAGAAGTTGGTCGACTGGACGATGGCCTGGCGGTTGTAGCCAGGGGTCGAGGAATTGGCGATATTGTGGCTGGTGGTCGTCAGGCCTACGTTGGCCGCATTGAGTCCGCTGACGCCGATGCTGAGTGTGCTCATGTGAACTCCGATCCGATTTCCTCATAACGGCAAAAAGTGCCGGGAATTGAGGAGTTGTCAGAAGATGAGCAACGCGCGTGCCAGCCACGCGAGAAGCGGTGCCTAGGTCGGCAAGGTATTGATGATGCGGGCTAACTTCTCGGCGTAGGCCGGGTCGGTGGCATAGCCGGCGCGTGCCAGGCCCTGAGCGAAGGCGGCAGGATCGCGGCTGCCCAGCGCCGTCGCATAGCGGGGATTGCCGGCGAGCAGGCTTGCATAGTCCTTGAACGCTTCCGCATAGGAGCCATAGGCCCGGAAGCGCTCGACGCGCCGCTGGGCGACGCCATCGACGTATTCGGTGGTGGTTGCCTCGACAGAGGGGCCGCGCCAGTCGCTGCCGGCCTTGATGCCGAAGAGGTTGTGGCTGGCCTGGCCGTCGGCGCTGCGCGGCTCGGCCCGGCCCCAGCCAGTCTCGAGCGCCGCCTGGGCGACGATGAAGCGTGCCGGGATGCCGCTGCTGCGGCTGGCTTCGGCCGCGTGCGGCATCATCTTCTCGATGAAACCCGCGGCGGCGGAATTCGGCTCGGTGCTGCCGCCCGCCTCGGCGTTCCGCGACAACTGACTTTCGATGACCTTCGCCAGCCCCGTGCCGCCCTTGGCCGCCAGCACCTGGCTCATCTGCTGGTCGAGCAGGGATTCGTACAGCCGGGTCTGGTCGCTGTCGAACATCCCTTCCTTCGGCGTCGCGTCGCGCATCGACTTCAACACCAGTTGCAGGAACAGCGCCTCGAACTGCTGCGCCGCCGCCTTCAGCGCGGCCGGATCGTTGCTCTTGGCCTGGCGCTTGATATTTGCCAGCGCATTCTGGTCGAAGATGGAGGGCGTGATGTCGGCAGCGTTCATGTCGGCGCAAGGATCACATTGAACGCGGCGTCACGATCGGCGGAACAGGTCCGAAAAACCCGCGGACTAGATGACTTCGAGTTCCGCGCGCAAGGCGCCGGCGCTCTTCATGGCCTGCAGGATAGCGATCAGATCCTGCGGATTGGCGCCGATGGCGTTGAGCGCCTTGACCACATCCGCCAGGCTGGCACCCGACCGGACCGAAGCCAGGCCGCCGCCTTCCTGCTTGATGTCGACCTGGGCGTTGGTCACCGCCGCCGTCTGGCCGCCCGAAAACGCGCCCGGCTGGCTGACGACATTCTCGGCGGTGACGGAAACCGACAGGTTGCCGTGCGCCACGGCACAGTTTTCGATGGTGACCGTGCGGTTCATGACCACCGATCCGGTACGCGAATTGACGATCACCTTGGCGGCAACCTGGGCCGGAACGATTTCGATGTCGCCGACACGGCCGAGGAAGGCCACCCGGTCGTTGGCGTCCAGCGGCGCACGCACCCGTACCAGGCGGCCGTCTAGCGCCGCGGCGCTGCCCGGATAGACGCCGTTGATCCCCTCGACGACCTTTTGCGTGGTCGCGAAGTCGGTACCGTTCATCTCGTAATGCACGAAATCGCCCTGCCCGACCGGGGTCGGCACTTCGCGCTCGACCGTCGCACCGCCGGCGATCCGGCCCACCGACAGATGGTTGATCGTGACCTTGGAACCCGCGCCGGAGGCGCCCGCCCCGACCACGACCACATTGCCCTGCGCCAGCGCGTAGACCTGGCCGTCCGCGCCCTTCAGCGGCGCCAGGATCAGCGTGCCGCCGCGCAGCGACTTGGCGTTGCCGATCGAGGAGACGGTGACGTCGATCTGCTGGCCGCTGCGCGCGAACGGCGGCAGCGTGGCCGTTACCATCACGGCGGCGACGTTCTTGAGCTGCAGCGACTGGCCGGGCGGCAGATTGACGCCCATGTTGGACAGCATGTTGATGACGCTCTGGACCGTGAACGGCGTCTGCGTCGTCTGGTCGCCGGAACCGTCGAGACCGACCACGATGCCGTAGCCGACCAGTTGGTTGTTGCGCACTCCGGCGATCGAAGCCAGGTCCTTGATCCGCTCGGCACGCGCGGCGTCGACCACCAGCAGCGCGGTAAGGAGCCACATGGCAACGAGCAGGAAGCGGTGGGTCTTTCTCATGATGTCCCCTAGAACGGCAGTACGTTCAGGAAAATGCGGGTCAGCCAGCCGGGGGTATTGGCGCTGTCGAGGCTGCCATTGGCCTTGAACTCCATGCGCGCGTCCGCGACCTGGGTCGACTGAACGGTATTGGCGCCCGTAATGGTGTTGGGATTGACGACGCCCGAGAAGCGGATGAATTCCTCGCCGTCCTTCAGGCCCAGTTGCTTCTCGCCGGATACCAGCAGGTTGCCGTTCGGATAGACGTCGATCACGGTCACCGTGATCGTACTGATGAAGTCGTTGCTCGACGTGTTCGAGCCGGTGCCGCCGAACTTGTTGCTGCTATCCACGCCCAGCGTCATGCCCTGCGCGCCCTTGAACGGCAGGTTGACGACGCTGGGCACGGAGACGTCCATGGCCTGGCTGCGCTCGGCCTTGGTGTCGGACTTCTTCGACGCCTGCGTCTTTTCGACGATGTTGATGGTCAGCGTATCGCCGACGAAGCGGGCGCGCCGGTCCTCGAACAGCGGCCGGCTGCTGGTCACGTTGAATATGGCGCCGTTGCCCTGGGCGGACAGATCCTTCGGTTCCGGGCGCACGCTCATCGGCTGATGGACGACGGTGCCCGGTGTGGTCGAAACGCAGCCGGTCAAGGCAATGACGGCGATCCAGATGGCCAGGAGCTTGTTCATGATGTCACCGATCAGAGTTGGCTCAGACGCCCAAGCATGGCATCGGAGGTCTGGATCGCCTTCGAATTCAATTCGTAGGCGCGCTGCGTCTGGATCATCGAAACCAGTTCCTCGGCTACGTTGACGTTCGAAGTCTCGACATAATTCTGGTTGAGCAGGCCGGTACCGTTGCTGCCCGGTGTATTGGGCGTCGGCGTTCCCGACGAGGCGGTCTCGACATAGAGATTCTCGCCCGCGCTTTGCAGGCCGCCGACGTTGACGAAGCTGGCGAGCTGGATGGTGCCCACCTGGGTAGCCGCCGTGGTGCCGGCAGTAATCACCGAGACGATGCCGTCGCGGCTGACGGTGATCGACGTGGTGTTGGAGGGAATCGTGATCGCCGGCGACAGCGGATAGCCGCTGGCGGTGACGATCTGCCCCGTGCTGTCCATCTGGAAGGCACCGTCGCGCGTATAGGCCAGCGTGCCATCGGGCATCTGGATCTGGAAGAAGCCCTGGCCGTTGATGGCGATATCCAGCGGATTGCCGGTATTTTGCAGGCTGCCCTGCGTGAAGATGTGTTCGGTGGCGATCGGGCGCACGCCCGTTCCGAGCATCAGGCCGGACGGAATGGTCGTCTGTTGCGATGACGCGGCGCCGGGCTGGCGCAGGGTCTGGTAGAGGAGATCCTCGAACACCGCCCGCGAACGCTTGTAGCCGTTGGTGCTGACGTTGGCGAGGTTGTTGGAGATCACGTCGAGTTGCGTCTGCTGCGCATCGAGACCTGTCTTGGCAATCCAGAGTGAGCGGATCATGTTGAGTCTTTCTAGCGAGCTGAAATCACTTGGGCCGCCGCCCGGTCGTTCTGGTCGGCGGACTGCAACATCTTCACCTGCATCTCGAACTGGCGCGCCAGCGAAATCATCGTCACCATCTGTTCCACCGGATTGACGTTGCTGCCTTCCAGGTAGCCGTTGGCTGCCTTGACGTTCTCATCGATCGGGGCCGCATCGCCGCCGCGCATGCGGAAGAAGCCGTCTGCGCCCCGCACCAGCTCGGCTTCGTCCGGGTTGGCCAGCTTGATGCGGCCGATGTTGTTGACCGTGTTCTGGGCGCCGCTTTCCGGAATCACCGAGACCGTGCCGTCGCGGCCGATGCTGATCTTCACCTCGGGCGGCACGGTGAGCGAGCCGCCGTCGCCCTGCACGGGCAGGCCGCCACGGGTTTGCAGCACACCATTCACGGACAGCTCAAGGCTGCCGTTGCGCGTGTACCCTTCCGAGCCGTCCGGCAGTTGCACTGCGAGCCAGCCCTTGCCATCGATCGCGACATCGAGACTGCGGCCGGTATATTGCATCGAGCCGGGCGTGTAGTCGGTATTGACGCTGGCATCGACCACGAAGGCGCGGGTGGCCAGCGGCGCAGGCACGTTCGTCGACTGCACGGGCACCGCCCGCAGGCGGTGCTCCTCGGCACGATAGCCCGTCGAGGTGACGTTGGCCAGGTTGTGGGCGACGGCTGCCTGCCGCCCCATCGTCTGGGCGGCGCCGGTCATCGCGGTGTAGATCAGGCGGTCCATGGAGGCGTCCCGTCAGGGCTGATTATCAGCGCAGATTCACCAGCGTCTGCAGGACCTGGTCCTGCGTCTTGATGGTCTGGGCGTTGGCCTGATAGACACGCTGCTGGGTGATCATGTTGACCAGTTCCGCCGTCAGGTCGACGTTGGAGTCCTCCAGTGCCGAAGACTGCAGCGGGCCGTATTGGCCGCTCGATCCGGGAGCACCGTCCATCTCGGCCCCCGAGTTCGCCGTGGCCGACCACAGGTTGTTGCCCATCGGTTGCAGGCCCTGGGGATTGCGGAAGCTGGCGAGAATCACCTGGCCGAGGTTGCGCGACTGGCCATTCGTATACTTGCCGAGCACCACGCCGTCGTCGCCGACGGTAAAGCCCGCCAGCTTGCCCGAGGCAAAGCCGTCCTGGGTCAGCGAGTTCACCGTGAAGAGCGAACCGAACTGGGTGGTACCGCTGAAGCTGACCGGGAAGGACATCGGATCGACGCCGCCGGCATAACCGAGCTGCGCGTCAGTAATTGCCTGCGTCGGCGATGCGCCGGCGGCGACCGAACCGTCGGTGTTGAAGGTCAGCGTGGTCAAAGGCGTGACCCCACCGCCCGACAGGTCGGTGAAAGTCGGGGTTGCGCCAGCCGGGTTGGCGACGGTCGCATAGACGCGCCAGTTGTTGGTCGCCGGCGCGGTGGCCTTCACGAAATAGAGCGTATAGGTGTGCGGATTGCCCAGGCTGTCGTAGGTCGTCACGGCAGTGGACTTGTTGTAGGTCGTGGCATCGGCGAAGTTGAATGCGCCGCCGATCGGTGACGCCTCGCGCGAATCGAGGTTCATGCTCGCCACGACACCGGTGCCGGCCGTGCTGGCGCCGGTCGCCTGCGGCGCGGCGTCGGAACTCGAACTGGAATTGAACAGGCGCAAGGCAACCAGCGGCGGATTGATCACGCCATTGACGTCTGCGGCATAGCCGGTCAGTTGATAGCCGCTGGCATTGACGATGTAGCCGTCCTTGTCGAGCTGGAACTGGCCGTTGCGGGAAAAGACCACGTCGCCCGTGGCGCCCTGCATGCGGAAGAAGCCGCCGCCGTTGATCGCCATGTCGAGCGGGTTGCTGGTGACGCTGATGTTGCCCT
This sequence comes from Rhodocyclales bacterium, assembly GCA_016235765.1. Lineage (GTDB taxonomy): Bacteria > Pseudomonadota > Gammaproteobacteria > Burkholderiales > Rhodocyclaceae > Fen-999. The sequence goes on from JACRIZ010000006.1 coordinate 77,793, forward strand.
GGGTGAATTGCTGGGCAACGGTAGCGACCTTGGCACCCAGACCGATCGGCGACGAGCCGGCGCCGGACAGCGAGGCGGCAAAGACGTCGGCGAACTGGGTGGTCGCCAGCTTGTAGCCGACGGTTCCCGAGTTGGCGATGTTGTTGCCAACGGTATCGAGCGCCTTCGATGAGGTATTGAGACCGCTAAGACCTTGTTGGAAGCTCATGGTGCCACTCCTGTCAGAGAATCTGTTTCACGTCGTCCATGGTGAACAAGCCCATCGAACCCAGGTCGAGCGTGAAGCCGTTGCCGCCGTTGATCACGCTGCGCACGACACCGAGGTTGAGAGCCGTCGTCGTTACCTTGTCCTCGCCGGCCGTAGCGGCCACCGAGATGCTGTAGCTGCCATCCGCGGCCTTCGCGCCGCTGTCCGTCGCACCGTCCCAGGTGAAGTTGTGCAGGCCGGCATCCAGGTCGCCGAGTGTCAGCGTGCGCTGGACCACTCCGTTGCTGTCGCTGATGGTCACCTTCACCGTGTCCGCGTCGCCATCGAGCAGGAAGCCGCCCACACCGGCGCCCGAAGACAGCGTCAGACCGCTGCCCGGGACCATCACCGCCTCGCCGACCAGCGCCGCGGCCTGCGTCGTCTGGCTGTCGCGCGAGCCCTGCAGCAGGGTCTTCATCGTCGCATTCAGGCTTTCGATGCCGCTCACCGTGCTGATCTGCGCCATTTGCGAGGTAATCTCGGCGTTGTCCATCGGGTTGAGCGGATCCTGGTTCTTCAACTGGGTCGTCAGCAGCTTCAGGAAGCGGTTCTCCGTGGCCGAGATGGCACGCTGGGCTGCAGTCGTGGATGGCTTGCCATTGACGCTGTCGATCAGCGACTGGTAGTAATTGCTGGTGCTTGCGGCTGTCGTTGTCATGTCGATTCCTTACGAGGCGAGCGCCAGGGTCTTCACCAGCAGTGCCTTGGCAGCACTCATGATCTCGGCGTTGGTTTGATAGGCGCGCGATGCCGAAATCATGTTGGTCATTTCCTCGACCACATTGACGTTCGGCATCTCCACATAGCCCTGCTCATTTGCGGCGGGGCTCTTCGGGTCGTACACCATGCGCCCGGGCGCGGCGCTGGCGACGATGCCGGTGACGCGCACGCCGACGCCGCCATCGGGCGTGACCGGCATCGCCTGGAACACCACCTGCTTGGCGCGATAGGGCTTGCCGTCCGCGTCGGCGACGCTGTCGGCGTTCGCCAGATTGCTGGCGGTCGCATTGAGGCGCGCCGACTGGGCGGTCAGGGCCGAACCAGCGATGCTCATGACGTTGAAGAGGCTCATGTCATTGTCCCGTGATGGCGGTCTGCATGCGGCGGAACTCTTCGCGGACGAAAGTCAGCGCCGATTCCAGTTGCACGGCATTCTCGGCAAACGCGCCGCGCTCGACGTCCATGTTGACCGTGTTGCCGTCCACGTTGGCCTGATACTCGGTGCGATATTGGACATTCACTCCCGCGGGAACCTTGCCCATGCCGCTCGAGTCCTGGGCGGACAGATGGCGCTCGGAAGTCTTGGCGATGGTGAAGCCGGCGCGCCCGGCTTTGGCATTCTCGAGAGCCGACGAGAAATCGAAATCGCGCGCCTTGTAGTTCGGGGTATCGGCATTGGCAATGTTGGAGGCGAGCACTTCCTGGCGATAGGCGCGCAGGTTGGCGACGTTCCGTAGTGTTCCCAAAGTCTGGTCGATACCGCTGAGCATGTTGGCCCCTTTATTCGTGCCCCGACCTCTATGCAGCAACCGTGCCAGACCCGGAATCCCGCTTGGCACCGCGCCGCCCCGGGAAGAGCGCCGGCGTTGCCGACGACATTCGGCCAACTTGCCGGCAACTCGGGCGATGCGGCGGCAAATCTTGCCGTCGCCCGAACTTCCTCGGAGTCGCTATTGCCTCGCCGGGGTGAGCGTGTTTGAATCGGTCCATGAGACTTGGAGTTTCGGCGTTCGCAAGCTTCGTTCTGCTGTTGGGCTTTCCGGCAACCGACCTTCTTGCCCGGCAGGATCCGGCGCCAGTAAGGGCCGCCATCGACGCCTTCCTCAAGGCTCAGGTGCTGGGGTTGCCCGGCGAAGTCAGCTACACGATAGGCAGCCTCGCTCCCGACAACCGCCTTCGCCCCTGCTCCGCATTCGAGGTGGGCATGCCGGCCGGCGCCAAGGCCTGGGGACGCACCAGCGTCGCGGTACGCTGTCAGGAAGCGCGCGGCTGGGCGATCTTCGTTCCCGTGCATATCCGGGTCGTCGCCGATTATCTGGTCACGGCAATGCCCCTCGCCCAGGGTCAGACCGTGACTGCCGGCGATCTGGCACGCCAGCGCGGCGACCTGTCGAACCTGCCCGTCGGCGTCCTGACCGACGAACGGGAGGCGTTGGGCAGAACCGCGTCCATGTCCATCGCGGCGGGTCGCCCCGTGCGCGGCGACATGTTGCGCCAGCCGGTCGTCATCCAGCAGAACCAGACCGTCAAGGTCATTTCGCGCGGTCCCGGATTCCAGGTGAGCAACGAGGGAAAAGCACTAACCAACGGTCTGGACGGTCAAATTGTGCAGGTTCGTCTGACCAACGGGCAGGTGGTCAGCGGCATTGCCCGCACCGGCGGTATAGTCGAAATGGGGTTCTGATGTAGAATCAATGCATTAGATTGCACCACTCAAGTTTTCCGAGGATAGACCGTAGAAACTGTCAATCCCGCAAAGCGGAAAAGGAATCATCGTGAAGATCAATACGTCCATCCCGTCGGTCACCACCAATGAGGTCGCCGGCCACAGCAAACCGGTCGTCCAAGGCAACCGCAAGACGTCGGCTGCCGCCAGCGAACAGGTCGACCTGTCTTCCCTGGCTGCGCGCCTGCAGGACGCCGGCGCGACGGCCGATGCCCCCGCCGTCGATGCGGCCCGTGTCTCGGAAATCAAGCAGGCAATCAGCGAGGGGCGTTTCCAGATCAATCCGGAACGGATTGCCGACGGTCTCCTCGACAGCGTTCGCGAGATGCTGTCGCGACAGCAGGGCTGAGCATCATCGTGGCCGCGCCGGGCGAGCTGGGCAACATTGCCGGCCTGCTTGCGCAGGAGCTCCGGACGCTCGAATCATTCGTCACCCTGCTGCGCAGCGAGCAGGCGTTGCTGTCGTCGGGAGCCAACGAAGGACTGACCGCGCTCGCCGACGACAAGTCGCGGGCAGCAATCGAACTGGGTCGCCTTGCGAACTTGCGCGACCAGGCACTGGCCCGCCTTCACCTGCCGCCGGGGCGGGCAGGCATGGACGCCTGGACGCTGACCGATGCCGGCTCGGCCAGCCAGCGCGCCTGGGACCGCCTCCTGGCGCTCACCGCAGAGGCGCGGGCACTCAACGAAGCGAACGGCAAACTGATCGCTTTGCATCTGCAACACAATCGACAAGCCCTGTCCATCCTGATGGCTGCGGCAAACCAGACGGCAACTTACGGTCCCGATGGCCAGCCGCGTACCGGGTTGGGCGGTCGCACGCTGAGCTCCGCCTGAACCCGTCGCGCGATCAGGGCAGCCGCGTTTCGACCGGGTTGTCGGGCACCCTGGATTCGATCGTGATCGCCACCCGGCGGTTGCGGGCACGCCCCTCGGGCGTCGCGTTGTCATCGACCGGTCGTTGATCGGCATAGCCGGTAGCGGTCAGGCGGCGCGAATTGACGCCACTCTCGATGAACAAACGCACCACGCTCGACGCCCGCATTCCCGACAGTTCCCAGTTCGACGGAAACTGCGGCGTATTGATCGGCGTGTTGTCGGTATGCCCTTCGACGGTCACCGGAAAATCCGTCGGCGCCAGCACGTCGGCGACCGCCCGCAGTGCCTGCACAGCACCGACATCCAGCCGGGCATCGCCAGGCGCGAACAGGACGCTCGCATTGATGTCGACCGTGATGCCGAGCGCTCCCTCGGTGATCCGGACCTGGCCTTCCTTGACCAGCGGCGCCAGGGCGGCATTGATCTCCTTGGCCATGTTGCGCAGCTTCTCTTTCTTGATTCGCTGCGTCTCGTCTGACTTGATGCCGAAATTGGGCCGCCGGAACGGAACCACGATCGGCACCGGCGCATTCGGATTCACGGTCGCCTGAACGCCCGACGAAGTGCCGGGCACATGGCGAAAGGCGGATGACAGCGTATCCGACAAAACGCGATACTTGCCCTCATTGACCTGGGAAATGGCGTACATGACCACGAAGAATGCGAACAGCAGGGTGATGAAGTCGGCGTAGGAAACGAGCCAGCGCTCATGGTTCTCCTGCTCATCGTCGGTCCGGCGATCGCGCGGCATGATCAGGTGAAATAGCCCTGCAGGCGGCTTTCGATCATCCGCGGATTGTCGCCGTTGGCGATCCCGACCAGGCCGTCAACATACATCTCGCGCACCAGGGCGAGTTGATGGACGATGGCCATCAGCTTCTTCGCGATCGGCAGGAAGATCAGGTTGGCCGAACCCACGCCGTAGATCGTCGCCACGAAAGCCACGGCAATGCCGCTGCCGAGCCGCGCCGGGTCGGACAGGTTTTCCATCACGTGGATCAGCCCCATGACCGCGCCCAGGATGCCGATGGTCGGTGCATACCCGCCGGCAGACTCCCAAACCCTGGCGGCCAGCCGCATCTGGGCCTCGTAGGTACCGATCTCCACCTCCATCACGTCGCGCAGGCCGTCAGGCTCGGCGCCGTCGACCAGGAGTTGCAGTCCGCGCCTGACGAACGGATCCGGAACGTTCGGAATCTGCGCCTCGAGCGCCAGCAGGCCTTCCTTGCGCGCCACGTGGCTCCACTGGACGACCTGCCTGATCAGGTCGGCCGGCCTCAGTCTCGGCGGCGCAAAGACCCAGCGTATCATCCGCACCCCAAGGAAGAACGTACGCGGCGAACTCTGCAGCATCACGGCACCCAGGGTGCCGCCGATGACGATGAAGAAGGCAGTCGGCTGCACGAGCGAACTAACGCTTCCGCCCTCGAGTACCTGGCCAAGGACGATGGCCATGACTCCCAGCAACAGGCCCAGCACACTGATCTTGTCCATATCGGCTAACTCACCGGCGGAACCTTGGGCCGCCTTCCCCGTCGCTTCTTCTCCACCGGCGCGCCTTCCTGCAAATGCATGACGACGCGCAGGCGCGCAATGGCCTGGCTATGCAACTGGCAAACCCTGGATTCCGTCACGCCCAGCACCTCGCCGATTTCCTTGAGGTTCAGTTCCTCGTCGTAGTACAGGGCCATGACCGTCTTTTCGCGATCGGGCAGGGCTTCGATCCCGGCGACCAGTATCCGTCTGGTATCGACATCCTCAAGCAATACCGCAGGATCGGCAAGCGCGGGGCCGGCGCAATGGCGGTCGAGGTATGAATCGCCCTGATCGTCCGCAAGGTCCTCGACATAGATCAACTGGTGGCCCCGTGCCTCCTGCAACAGCTTCTGATAGTCGCCGATCGCCAGACCGAGGGCGAGCGCCAGCTCGCCTTCGCTGGGCGCGCGACCGTGCTCGTGCTCGAGCTTGTGGATGGCTTCCTCGACGCGCCGCATCTCGCGCCTCACGCTGCGGGGTACCCAGTCGTTGTCGCGCAGGCCGTCGAGCATCGCGCCGCGAATGCGCTGCGCGGCATAGGTCTCGAACTGCGCCCCCATGCCCTCCTGAAAGCGATTGAGCGCGTCGAGCAAGCCGATCATGCCGTTCTGGATGAGATCGTCGGCTTGAACGCTGGCGGGCAGCTTGGTCATCAACTGGAATGCCAAACGCTTGACCAGCTGGGCGTGCTGGCGTACGAGATCTTCCTTGTCGGGAGCGCCCTGGGCAGTGTACATGGGCGAAATCGGCAGACTGAACGCGGCAACTATAACACCGAATCCAGCACGCCCGACCGCACTGGCGTGGCCGGTACCGCGCTGATGAAACCATCGACGGCACACTCCTCGGCAGCCGGCGGCAGGTTGCGGAGCAAGGCGTCGGCCAGGTGGTCGGTGACCGGTACGGCCGATGCGCCAAGGTAGTCGAGTCGCACGCCCAGGTGTTCGCGCGCCACGCGCCGCATGTTGTCGTAGATCGCGCGCGCCTCCTCGGGCGAACGGGCACGGGTCACGGCAATCTGGAAGCGGTCGCGGTTGTAGTCCTGGTAGATCCGCTTGATCAACGCGTACGCATGCGTAATGGCGGTACCCTGCGCCGCCACCACGATCACGAAGTGCCGGGCAAGGGAAGCGACCGCCGACAGGTGGCCGACGCGGCGATTGGCGGCGCAGTCGATGAGCACGAAACTGGCGCCCTCCTGCATGCCCTGGAAGCCGGCCACCAGGCGCTGGCGGCTGACTGCGCTCATGTGGTCGAGCTCGCGGGCGGCCCGCGCAGCCGGGATCACGCGCACCAGCGGCGCTGCGGCCAGCGCCACCTGGGCGAGGTTGCGGTCGCCGCGCACGACCTGATAGAAGTCGTTGCGGGCCGCAATGCCGAAGGTCGTCAAGACATTGTCGGGTGCGGGATTCTCGTCCACCACGACCACGGCCTGTCCTGCGGCTGCCAGCGCCACGGCCGTCTGCACGACCAGCGTCGTCCGGCCACAGGCCTCCCGCCCGGAGGCAAACGCGACGACTTGCGGCTCCCGGCAGCCGAACAAGCGGCGCAGGCCGTCGGCCTGGTCACCCATCCAGGCGAGGCGTTCAGCCAAGGCTGACTCCCAGCCTGGACGTCGCATCGCGCGGCGCAACCATCAGGCCGACATCGTCGCTCTGCAGGCGATGCGGCGAGGTCTCGGCCGGCAGCTTGAGCGCCCGATGCATGAGATAGTTGCGGTTGGGCAGGTGCATGTCCTCGGGAACGCGCTGGCCGTTGGCCACATAGGCGAGCAGCAGGCCGTGGCGGACCACGGCGTCCAGCGCCGGGCCAAGCGAGGCCGCTTCGTCGATCTTGGTCAGGATGCAACCGGCCAGGTCCTCGCCGGAGTATGCACGGACGACGTCGTCGAGCGTGTCGCCGCGGCTGCCGGCGTTGAGCAGCAGCAGGCGCTTGACCTCACCCGCCCGGGTCAGCATCGCGGCCTGCTCGGCGACCATGCGGTCGCGCTGGCTCATGCCGACGGTGTCGATGAGGATCATGTGCTTGTCCCGCAACTCGACCAGCGTGCGGCGCAGGTCTTCGCTGTCGCGGACCACATGGACCGGCACGCCCAGGATGCGGCCGTAGATGCGCAACTGCTCGTGGGCGCCGATCCGGTAGCCGTCGGTCGTCAGCAAGGCCAGCTTCTCGGCGCCATAGCGGACGACGCAGCGTGCCGCGAGCTTGGCCGTGGTGGTCGTCTTGCCCACCCCGGTCGGGCCGACCAGCGCGAAGACGCCGCCCTGGTCGATGATGTCGCTGTCGCCGCCAAGGGTGCGCAGACGCCGGTTGATGGCGCTGGCCAGCCATTTCCGGCCGTCGGCAGCAGCCAATGCCCGGGGCATTTCGTCCACGAGCCTGCGCGCCAATGCGCTGGAGAATCCGGCATCGAGCAACTCGGCAAGCAACATGGCCTGCGCGGGATTCTGGCGCGACATTTCGCCCCACGCGAATCCGGCGAGCTGCCGCTCGAGCAGGCTCTTGATCGACTGCATTTCCGCCATCAGTTGCGCCACCTGGGGCTCGCCCGAAACGGCGCCGGCGGGCCTGGCGGACGGATCGACCGGGCGTGCCGGCGCACCCTCCTGGAGCGGATCGTGGCTCCGGGCCGGCAAGGGCCGCACGCGCGGCCTGGCATCCTCGGCGACTTGAGCGGCTGGCTGAACGGGCTGCCAGGTCCTGAACGGCAGTTGCGAATGCGCTTTCGCGGACAGGCTGACCGTGTAGTCGTCGTCGAACTCGTCGAGCGCCGGCTTTGCCCTTGAAACGGGCTCGGGCGCCGCCCGGCGGGGCGGCAGGGTTGCCGACAAGGCATCCAGACTGTCCGCCGACATCGCGGTAATCTCGACCCCGCCCGGCACGGCCTTGTTCGACACGACGATGGCATCGGGTCCCAGTTCTTCCTTGACCCGGCGCAACGCCTCGCGAGCCGTCGGGGAAGTAATTCGTCTTACGGTCATGTCTTGGCTCCAATGACGGTCGTGACCTTGATGGTTCTTGATTCAGGTACCTCGGCATTGGCCAGCACCTTGAGGGCCGGCCAGGCGCGGCGCAGGAAACGCGACAGCAGCCAGCGCAACTGCCCCGGCACCAGCAGTACCGCCGGCAGCCCGAGCGCTTCCTGGCGCTGCGATGCGGCCACGGTCTCCCTCAGCAGGGTATCGGCCAGGCCGGGCTCGATCCCCGACCCGTCGCCGCCCGCCCCATGCACTGCCTGCCCGAGCAGGCGCTCCAGGCCGGGCTCGAGGGCCATGACCTGCATGTCCGTGGTCGCCGGATAAATCTGCTGAACGATGGCGCGACCGAGAGCGATGCGCACCTGGGTCGTCAGCTCGATGGCGTCCTGGCTGCGCGCGGCATTCTCCGCCAGGACGTCGATGATGGTCCGCGTGTCGCGGATGCTGACGCCTTCCTCCAGCAGGTTCTGCAGCACCCGCTGCACGATGGCCAGCGGCAGGAGCTTCGGCACCAGATCCTCGACCAGCTTGGGCGCATCCTTGGCGATGTGATCGAGCAACTGCTGGGTCTCCTGGCGGCCAAGCAAGTCCGCAGCGTTGGAGAGAATCAGGTGGTTGAGGTGCGTCGCCACGACCGTACTGGCATCGACCACCGTGTAGCCCAAGGCATGAGCCCGGTCGCGCTGAGTGCTTTCGATCCAGACGGCCGGCAGGCCGAAGGCCGGGTCCTTGGTCGGATTGCCCGGCAGCATGCCGCTGACGCGGCCCGGGTTGATGGCCAGGTACATGCCCGGATACGCCTCGCCATTGCCGACTTCCACGCCCTTCAGGGCAATCCGGTAGGCGTTTGGCTTCAATTCGAGGTTGTCGCGGATGTGCACCGGCGCCGAGAGGAAGCCGACTTCCTGCGCGAACTTCTTGCGCAGGCCGCGAATGCGCTTCAGCAATTCGCCATCCTGATTGCGGTCGACCAGCGGGATCAGCCGATAGCCGACTTCCAGGCCCAGCACATCGACGGGCGCAACGTCGGCCCAGCTCGCATCCAGGTTCTCGGTGGGTGCCGGCGGCGGCACCACGACGGCTTCCCGGGCCTGCTTCTCCTGCTGGCGTTGCACGGTCCACCAGGCCAGGCCGCCAATGCCCACGGCGAGAAGAAGAAAGACGAAGTGCGGCATCCCCGGAATCAGGCCGAGCACCCCGAGGATGCCCGCCGTCAGCGTCAGCACGGTCGGATTGCTGAACAACTGGCCGACGAACTGCTGCCCGAGGTCGCCTTCCACGTCCCCGACCCGCGTCACGACCAGGCCGGCGGCGGTGGAAATGATCAGTGCGGGAATCTGGGCCACCAGGCCGTCGCCGATCGTGAGCAGGGTGTAGTTGCGCGCCGCCTGCCCCGCCTCCATGTCGTGCTGGAGAATGCCGACGATGAGTCCGCCGACGATGTTGATGACCAGGATCAGGATGCCCGCGACGGCGTCGCCGCGCACGAACTTGGAGGCACCGTCCATGGCGCCGTAGAAATCCGCTTCCTGGGCGATCGTCGCGCGGCGCTTGCGTGCCTCGTCTTCGCCGATCAGCCCGGCATTGAGGTCCGCATCGATCGCCATCTGCTTGCCGGGCATGGCGTCGAGGGTGAAGCGCGCCGATACTTCGGCGATGCGGCCGGCACCTTTGGTGATCACGACGAAGTTGATCACGGTCAGGATGATGAAGACGACGATGCCAACGGTATAGTTGCCGCCGACCAGGAAGTGGCCGAACGCCTCGATGACCTTGCCGGCCGCATCCGGTCCGGTGTGTCCCTCCAGCAGGACGATCCGGGTCGACGCGACGTTCAGGGACAGGCGCAGCAAGGTCGTCACCAGCAGCACGCTCGGAAAGACCGAGAAATCGAGCGGCTTCTGGTTGTACATGGCCACCAGCAGGACCATCACGGCCAGGGCAATGTTGAACGTGAAGAACAGGTCCAGGGCGAACGAGGGTAACGGCAGGACCATCATCGACAGGATGACGATGATCAACCCCGGCGCAATCAGCGCCCGCACGTTGCCGCGGTTGAACAGCATCGAGAGGACGGCGGTTCCGTTCATGCAACCGCTCCGGCAGGCTCACCGGGGTCCATGCCGTCCGGCACGGAAACCGACCTGGGCGGCAGCGGCGGCGTGACGCCGGCGCCCGTCGCCAGGTGCTGGTTCAACTGATAGACGTAGGCGAGGATCTCCGCGACCGCCGTATAAAGGGCCGTGGGAACCTGCTCGCCGATGTCGGTGTGCCGGTAGAGCGCGCGCGCCAGCGGCGGCGCCTCGACGACCGGCACATTGTTGTCGGCCGCCAATTCGCGGATCTTCTGCGCCACCAGGCTCATGCCCTTGGCAACGACTTGCGGCGCCCCCATGCGCTCGCGATCGTACTTGAGGGCAACCGCGAAATGGGTCGGGTTGGTCACAACCACGTCCGCCCTGGGCACCTCGGCCATCATCCGCTTGCGCGCCATCTCGCGCTGCTGGCTGCGAATCCTGGCTTTCAGGTGGGGATCGCCCTCCATCTCCTTCATTTCCTGGCGCACCTCTTCCTTCGTCATGCGCAGTCCGGCGTAGTAGCGCCAGAGCTGGAACGGCACGTCAATGGCGGCGATCAGGGCCAGGCCGGCTACCAGCCCGATCATGGCAAACACGACCATGTGCCCGAAGGACGCCATGGCGGGTTCGAGGGACTGCAGGATCAAGGCGAAGAGTTGCCCCTGCTGGCGCTGAATCACCCAATAGATGACGCCGCCAATGAGCAATGCCTTGAGAACCGCCTTGACCAGTTCGCCGACGCTGTGCCAGGAGAACATCCGCTGCACGCCCTTGATCGGGTCGAGTTTGGCGAGATTGGGCGACATGGCCTCCGGCGAGAAGTTCCAGCCGCCCATGGCAAACGGCGTCGCAATGGCTGCCACAGCGGTCAGCGTAAATATCGGGGCCGCCAGCAGCATGGCCTGCCAGGACAGGGTGGCAAACGAAGTGGTCATGGCGCTGGGATCGAAGGCCGTGCTGCGGTCGAAGGACAGGCCCAGCCTGAGTATTCCGCCCGCCTGCTGCATGAACCAGCCACCGAGGATCCAGAAACCCGCCGTCGCCGACGCCAGCACCAGGAAGGCCGTCAGCTCCCTCGATTGCGGCACCCGCCCTTCGGAGCGCGCCTTTTCCAGGCGCCTTGCCGATGGTGCTTCTGTTCGCTCGAGGTCGCTATCCTCAGCCAAGACGGGTTCCCTCCATGGCGGCAATTATTGCCGCCATGGCCAGGCCCCATATATTGATTAGAGTGGAATTAGGCGCCCTATTTCAGGCCGCGAGGGAACTCGGCGGCAAGAACACGATGCGCGGCACGCCGCGGGCGTCGCCGAGGGAACCGAGCAGTTCCTTCATGTCGAGGATCAGCACGATCTGGCCATTCGACAGCGTCGTCACGCCGGCGACCCCCTTGGGCCGGAAATCGTCGAGCGACTTGATGACCGCATCCTCGCGCCCCATGAAACCGTCGATCGCCAGGATGAAGGTACTTTCGGCCGTTTGCATGAGGACACCGTACTCGGGCACGCGCTCGGCGCTCCAGCCGAGCAGGTGCGACAAGGGGTAGATCGGCATCACCTCGCCGCGCACCACCATGGTCGCGCGTCCGCCCACTTCCTGGACCGCATCCACCTGCACGGTTAGTATCTCGCGCACCATCGACAGGGGAACGGCAAACGGCTGGTCGCCGAGGCGCACCAGCAGCACGGGCAGGATGGCCAGCGTCAGGGGCAGGGAGATGGTGAAGGTCGTCCCCTTGCCCGGCACCGAGCGGATGTCGATCGACCCATTCAGCTTGTGGATATTGGTCTTGACCACGTCCATCCCGACGCCACGCCCCGAAACGTCGGACGCCACGTCCTTGGTCGAGAAGCCCGGCAGGAACACCAGGTTGAAGCTCTGGCGCTCATCCATGGTATTGGCCTCTTCGTCGGTGATGAGGCCCTTCTCCAGCGCCTTGGCGCGCAAGCGCTCGGCATTCATGCCACGGCCGTCGTCGGCGACGATCAGGACGATATGGTCACCCTCCTGGCGCGCCTCCAGACGCACCTCAGACTTTTCCGGCTTATGGCTGGCAATGCGGTCAGCGGGCGTTTCGACACCGTGATCGACGGCATTGCGGATCAGGTGGATGATCGGATCCGACAAGTCCTCGATCATGGTCTTGTCGATCTCGGTTTCCTCGCCGGCCAGCACCAGTTCGACGTCCTTGCCCAGGCTGCGCGCCAGGTCGCGGGCGATCCGCGGGTACTTCTGGAACAGGCGGCCGATCGGCTGCATGCGCGTCTTCATGACCGCGTTCTGCAGGTCGGAAACCAGCAGGTCGAGCTGGCTCACGGCCTGATCGAGGGCGTGCAGGGTGTTGGTGTCGGAGCGGCCGTGGATCAGGTCCGAGCGCAACGACGTCAGGCGGTTCTTGGTCAGGCCGATCTCGCCCGACAGGTTCAGCACCTGGTCGAGCCGTGAGGTGTCGACGCGGATCGTGTTGTCGCGCGTTTTTTCGCTGTCGCGCCGGCCGACGGGTCCCTGATACCCGGGCTTGTCCGTCACCCGGCGGCCAATGGCCTGTTGGATGATCTGCTCCGGCGATTCTCCGGCGACGTCGTGGTGCATTACCGGAGCGGGCCCCGCACCGGGTGCCGCAGCACCGGCCACTGCGTTGAAGAGTTGCCCCCAGTCGGGCGCGGCGCCCGGCGCGGGCGGGACGGCAGGAGCCGCGGCGCTGACGGCTGGCGCGGCGGCGCGCGGAGCGGGCGCATTGCCTTTCACCAACTGGCCGGCGATGGCTGCCTTCAAACCGGCCAGCAGTGACTCATCGGCCGGCGGGGGCTGCTGGCCGCGCTCGAGAGAACCGAACATGTCGCGGACGGTGGCGGTCGCGTCCATGATGACGTCCATCGCCTCGTTGGTGATCTTCATCTCGCCGGTACGCAGCTTGTCGAACAGGTTCTCGGTGAGATGGCAGAGGGTCACCAGCTCCATCGCATTGAGGAAGCCGGCCCCGCCCTTGATGGTGTGGAAACCGCGGAAGATGTCGTTCAGGAGCCCCTTGTCCTGCGGGTTCTTCTCCAGATCGACCAGTTTGTTGTCGACGCCCGATAGCAGATCGGTGGCTTCCACCAGGAAATCCTGCAACAGGTCTTCCATACCCTGAAAGTCGCTCATCGTGCGCTCCTTCTCCTCGCGCTAGAAGCCGAGGCTCTCCAGCAGTTCATCCACCTGTGACTGAGAGGTCACCACGTCCGGGCGCCCTTCGGCGCTCACCACGGGGCCATTCATCAGGCCGCCCGAGACCTCGGGCCGCCGATCGACGGGAATGGCCTCGATCAGCACCTGCAACAACTGGCCTTCGAGGCTCTGCACCATATCGACAACCTTCCGGATGACCTGACCGGTCAGGTCCTGGAAGTCCTGCGCCATCATGATCTCGGTCAACTGCTGGTTGGTACGATCGATCTTGGCCGGCGCAGCCTGGAAGAAGGCCCGCGTATCGGCGGCCAGCGCCTTGAACTCGTCGACCGATAACTGATTGGCAAACATCCGCTCCCAGCGCGCCCCCATGCCCTGAGCGCCCGACAGCAGGTCGTCCTGCAGCGGCCTGGCAATGTCCGTGGCGTTCAAGACGCGCGACGCCGCCTGTTCGGTCATCTGCACGATATACGCCAGTCGCTGGCGCGCGTCGGGAATCTGGCGCGCGGTATTCTGCAGCGCCTGGTCATAGCCCAGTTCGCGCAGGCTGTTGTGCAACTGCCGGGTCAGTTGGCCCAGGCGGGTGAAGACCTCTTCCTCGCCGCCTGCCGTACCGGCCTTCGCGTTGGTGCCATTCGGCTCGGCCATCTGGCCGGCAACGCTGTCGAACAAGGCCTGCAATTCGTCCGAGTCACCCGATTTGCCCGGCACCGCTACCGGCGCCGGCGCGGGCGCCGCGCCCGAGGCCGCGATCGAATCAAACAGGGCCTGGAGATCATCCGAGTCGCCCGACTCATCAAACTTCACCGGTCTGGCCATCGTCACATTCCCGTCTTCTCAAAAATCTTCACCAGCTTCTCGTTCAGCGTCCCCGCCGTGAAGGGCTTGACGATGTAACCGGAAGCTCCCGCCTGCGCGGCCGCGATGATGTTCTCCTTCTTTGCCTCCGCCGTGATCATGAGCACCGGCAATGCCTTCAGGTTGGGGTCGGCACGCACGGTCTGGAGCAGGGTCAAACCATCCATGTTAGGCATGTTCCAGTCGGTGACGATGAAATCGAAACCACCGCCCTGTAGCTTCTGCAGGGCAACCACCCCGTCTTCGGCTTCGTCGACGTTGGTGAAGCCAAGCTCCTTGAGGAGATTGCGAACAATGCGGCGCATTGTCGAAAAGTCGTCGACCACCAGGAACTTAATCTTGCCGGGATCAGCAGGCATCCGTCATTCTCCGAAATCAGTCGTGTGTAACTTTGCGCAACATCGGCCGTATGGTGTCGGCAAGCACTTCCGCGTCGAACTTCGCAACGTAGGCATCGACGCCGACGGACTTGCCCATGGCCCGATTCGCCTCGGACGACAGCGAGGAATGCATCAGCACCGGTATCCCGTCGAAACGAGGGTCGGACTTGATGTTCTTGGTCAGAACATAGCCGTCCATTTCCGGCATTTCGGCGTCGGCGAGGATCAGATTGACCTCGTCGCTCACGCGGGTGCCGAGTTGCTGGCAATGGGCCGCCATGCCCGACAGGCGCGTCCATGCCTCGAGCCCGTTCAGCGCATGCTTGTGCTTGACGCCCAGCTTGTCGAGCACCTCGGCGATGCGCTTGCGCGCGACGGCAGAGTCGTCGACAAAGAAGACGTTGAATTCGCTGCCCGACTCGAGCCGCTCGATCTGCCCCACGACCGAGTCGCCGAAGGTATTGGCCAGTATCTGCTCGACGTCCACGATCGACACCAGCTTGCCATCGGCCAATTCGGTAATCGCAGTGATGTAGGTATTCGCGCCGCCGGTAACGACCGATTCCGGCGCCTTCACCTTGTCCCAATCGACACGAATGATCCGATCCACGCCGGACACCAGGAAGCCGAGCGTGCGCTTGCTGTACTCGGTCACCATCATCGAGCCGCCCAGTCCGGGCGGCGCATCGGGTAGCCCCATCACCTTGGCCAGGGACAGCACGGGGATGACGTTGCCGCGCAGGCTGATCAAGCCTTCGACGCCGGCAGGCATGTTGGGTGCCTTGGTGATGGTCGGCGTCTTGCTGACCTCGCGCACCTTGAACACATTGATGCCGAAGGTTTCGTGCGTTCCCAGGGAGAACAGCAGGATCTCCATCCGGTTGGAGCCGGCCAGCTTGGTGCGCGCATCGACGTTGTCGAACAGCGTCGCGTTTTCGGCCTTGATCATGGCGGTTGTGTTCATGGTTCGCTCACTCGGACATCGGCAAAGCCGGGACGACGTTCGCCTTCAGCAATCGGGTCAGCGTCTCGGCCAGACGTTGCGGTTCGAACTTCGAAACGTATTCGTCGATGCCGACCGACTTGCCCAACTGCCGGTTGGACGTCGATGAAAGCGACGAGTGCATGATGACCGGTATGCCGGCGAAGCGCGGATCCGATTTGATGTTCTTGGTCAGGATGTAGCCGTCCATCTCCGGCATCTCGACGTCGGTCAGCACCAGTTGGAGCATGTCCTTGACCTTCTTGCCGCTCGCTTCGGCATGGTCCGCGAGCCTGCGCAACTCGTCCCACGCCACGCGGCCATTGACGGCGGGAATCGCCTTGATGCCCAGCGCATTCAGGGTCCTTTCAATCTGGCTGCGGGCCACCGAGGAGTCATCGGCATAGAGTATGGTGACGTTCTCGAGGCCGATCGGCTTGATGGCGGTGAACAGGAATTCGTCGTCGATCTTGGTCGTTTCGGAAAGGACCCGCTCGACATCCAGCATCATCACCAGGCGCCCATCGGCCAGCTCGGTGATCGCGGTGACCAGTCCGCCAAGCTTGGAGGAGGTGAGCATGGAGGGCGGCACGCGCATCTGGGCCCAGTCGAGCCGCAGGATCGTGTCCACCGCCTCGACCAGGAAACCCTGCGTGTGCCCGTTGTATTCGGTCACGATCATGATGTCGCGCGGCGATTCGGGATCGACCCCGGCGTACTCGGCAAGATCGACCACCGGTACCAGGATGCCGCGCAACGAAACCATGCCCTTGACGGCCGATGGCATGTCGGGCGCCGACGTGATCGCCGGCGTGCGCATGACCTCGCGAACCTTGAAGACGTTGATGCCGAACGTCTCGTGTCGCCCGGTCCGAGCGTCGGTGCCGAGGGTGAAAAGCAGGATTTCGAGCTTGTTGGTGCCTGCCAACCGGGTGCGGGCATCGATGTTCTTTAGCAGGTCAGACATTGGGATCCTCGTCTTCCAGGCCAGGAAACCTCGCCAAATTCCGGTCTCCGTTGATCATCATGTTACGCAATTTCCGGGCACCCCCGCTCAGGACTTCTGGTCGAGGCGACGCAGGTGCGCCAGCAGGCGGGCGGCGATTTCGGCCAGCGGCACCACCTCCGCCACGCCCCCCAGCGCAACGGCCTCGCGCGGCATGCCGTAGACGACGCAAGTCGCCTCGTCCTGGCCTATCGTCCAGGCGCCCGCCTGGCGCATGGCCAGCAAGCCGCGGGCGCCGTCCTTGCCCATGCCGGTCAGGATGACCCCGGTAGCGCCGGCCGCCGCCTCCGCGGCCACCGAGTTGAAGAGGACGTCCACCGCCGGCCGGTGGCGATTGACCGGGTCGCCACGCGACAGGTCGACCCGGAAGCCGCCGGCAACATGCCTGATCAGCATGTGCGAATGCCCCGGCGCCAGATACACCCGCCCCGGGCGCAGCATCTCGCCGCCCTGCGCCTCGATGACTTCGAGGTCCGAAAGCGAATCCAGCCGGCGTGCGAAGGAGCCGGTGAACGATTCCGGCATGTGCTGGACCATGACGATGGGCGGCACGTCGGCCGGCAGGCGCCCGAGCACGGCGCGAATCGCCTCGGTCCCGCCGGTCGAGGCCCCGATGGCGACGACATGGCCGGTGAGCATGCGCTGAGAGAATCCCCCGGGCAAGGCGGCCGGGGCCGGCACGGCGTCAGTCTTGTCACGCAAGGCAGTCAAGCGATGCGCGTCGCGCCGGCACCGCGGTCGGACCGCTCGTAGACCGTGCGCCCGAGTGGCCGAAACAGGTCCGCCGCGTGGAGAAAGCTCTCCGAATGACCGGCGTAGAGAAGGCCTTCGTCCCGCAGCAGCGGCTTGAACTTCTTCAGGACCTGGTACTGGGTCGGCTTGTCGAAATAGATCATCACGTTGCGGCAGAAGATCGCATCGAGCGGCCCCTGGACGGGCCAGGCGGAGTCCAGCAGGTTGATGCGCGAGAACGAGACCAGACGCTGCAATTCGGGCCGGACCTTCATGGCATCCGGTTCGCCGGTCCTGTCCGGCAGGAAGAACCGCCGCATGCGCTCCGCCGTCAGGCGCTCGATTCGATCCCGGCCATAGATGCCGCGGCCCGCAATCGCCAGCACATGGGTATCGATGTCGCTGGCGATGATCTGGACCGGCGGCGCCAGGGAATCGAATGCCTCGCTGGCCGCGATGGCCAGGGAGTAGGGCTCTTCGCCGGTCGACGCCGCCGCGCACCAGACACGGAACGGCCGCTGGTGGCTTTCCTTCGCCTGCCGGGCGAAGATTTCAAAGTGATGGGCCTCGCGGAAGAATGAGGTCAGGTTGGTTGTCAGGGAATTGACGAAGGTTTCCCATTCCCGCTTGTCGCCGTGATCGAGTCGCTGCAGGTAGTCGTCGAAGCGAGTCAGGCCCAGCGCGCGCAGGCGCCGTGCCAAACGCGAATAGACCATGTCCTGCTTGACGGGCGCCAGGGCAATCCCCGCCTGGGCGCGGATCAGTGCCCGGATTCGCTCGAAGTCGGCCTGCGTGAACTCGAACTCGCGGTCGGTCGCGGGGGTCATCCTGATCGCAACCGCTACGGATTGCCGGCGGCCGCGGAATCGGGGGGCCCGGGCGCATCGCCGGGAGCGTCCCCGGCCTCCTCCAGCGCTGCAGGCTCATCTTCGACCATGCCGCCGTCCCGGAGTATGGCTTCCTCGGTGCGCTTGTTGAGCACGACGATGCTGATGCGGCGGTTGATCGCGCTATAAGGGTCGGTCTTGTCGTAGAGGACGGTCGACGCCAGGCCGACGACGCGGATCATCTTGCTGTCGGCCATGCCGCCCGCGACCAGTTCGCGCCGCGATGCGTTGGCGCGGTTGGTGGACAACTCCCAGTTGCCGAAGCCGCGGTCACCCCCGGCGTACGGTGTCGCGTCGGTATGGCCGGACAGGCTGATGCGATTCTCGACCTTGTTCAGCGCCTTGCCGATCTCGCGCAGGATGTCGCGTGTGTAGGGCTTGAGCTCGGAGCTCGCGGAATCGAACATCGGGCGGTTCTTTTCGTCGACGATCTGAACGCGCAATCCTTCGGTGGTGATATCGAGGAGCAACTGGTTCTTGAACTGCCTGAGCGTCGGCGTCGCCTCGATAAGCGCCTCCAGCTCGCTCTTCAGGCCTTCCAGCCTCTGCTTCTCCTGGCGTTCGAAATCCTCTTTCAGTCGCTGCAGGTTGATGGTCTTCCGTTCGGCCTCGGTTTCGCCCTTCTTGACCTGACCGTAAGTCCTGGTCAGGTCCTCGCCGCCGCCCTTGATCACCGAAGAGGAATCGCCCGAACCGGAACCGCCGAACAAGGCCACCTTGAGCGGCGTCTGGAAGTAGTCGGCAATGCCCTTGAGGTCGCCCTTGGTGGTGGACCCCAACAGCCACATGAGCAGGAAGAACGCCATCATCGCCGTCACGAAGTCGGCATAGGCGATCTTCCAGGCGCCGCCATGGGCTCCCCCGCCTCCCTTTTTGATACGCTTGACGACTATCGGCTGCTGGCTATCGTCGCTCATGGCGGCCTACTTGCCCTTGCGCGCCTTCAGGTCTTCTTCCAACTCCAGGAAGCCTGGGCGCTCGGTCGAATAGAGGACCTTGCGCCCAAACTCGACCGCCACCTGGGGCGCGTACCCGTTCATGCTGGCCAGCAGCACGGCCTTGATGCACTGGTAGATCTTGCCGCCCTCTTCCGCCTTCTGCTCGAGTTGGCCGGCAATCGGGGAGACGAAGCCGTATGCGACGAGAATGCCGAGGAAGGTGCCAACCAGGGCACCGCCAATCATCTTGCCGAGTACCGCCGGCGGCTCGCCCACCGAGCCCATGACGTTGACGACCCCCATGACGGCGACGATGATGCCGTAGGCAGGCGTGGAATCGGCGACCTTCGACATCACGTGCGCCGGCACGTGCGCCTCGTGGTGGTGGGTTTCGATCTCGAGGTCCATCAGGTTCTCGATTTCGAAGGCGTTGAGGTTGCCGCCCACCATCATGCGCAGGTAGTCGGTGATGAACTCCATGACATGATGATCGCGGGTGACGGCCGGGTACTTCGAGAAGATCGGGCTGCTGTCGGGATTCTCGATGTCGTTCTCGATCGACATCAGGCCTTCCTTGCGCACCTTGCCGAGGATCTCGTAGAGCATGGCCAGCAGTTCCATGTACAGCGTCTTGCTGAATGGGGAGGGCTTCAACACGGACGGCAATGCCGCCATGGTTGCCTTGATCGCCTTGCCGCCGTTGCCGGCGATGAAGCCACCGATGGTCAGGCCGATGATGGCGAGATACTCCATCGGCACGAACAGCGCGGCCAGGCTGCCGTGCACCGCATACGTACCGACGGATGCGAGCAGCACCACCACATAACCGATCAACAGAAACACGGACAGAGCCTCCCCGCATGGAATCCGGCCGGCCGGCGACGAAGCCGCCCGGCGGTTTGGCGCTAATCATATCGGGATTCAATCGCGGACGGGTGGCTGACGCCACCGCCAGCGCGGCGCCGCCCGAGCAGGCCGGGCGGCATCGGCGACGCTCAGGCCGCAGCAGCCTCGGCGGCAGCGCGACGGGTTTTGCCCGCGCGGGCCGGCATATGGCACAGGCCGCAGACATAGCCGCGGGTGGGATCGTAGGCGTGGGTGACGAATTCGCCGCCGCACTCCTTGCAGGTCGCCATCTGCAGCATGCTGGCCTCGAAGAAGCGCACCATGGTCCAGGCGCGGGTCAGCGACAGCACGACGTCCATGCCGGCGCGGCTGACCTTCTCCAGGTACATGCGATAGGCCTTGATGATCAGCTCGAGGCCTTCGAGCTTGGTGTTGCGGTCCAGGAAGCGGAAGTAGGCCATGAACAGCGAGGCGTGGACATTCGGCTGCCAAGTCATGAACCAGTCGGTCGAAAAGGGCAGCATGCCCTTCGGCGGCGAGACACCCTTCACTTCCTTGTAGAGCTTGAGCAGGCGCTCGCGGGAAAGATTGGTTTCCGCCTCGAGCATCTGCAGGCGGGCGCCCAACTGGATCAATTCGATCGCCAGGCGAATATCCCTCGCCTCCGAGATCACGGACTTATTGCGCATGGGAACCTCCGTTTCGACGCGTGTTCAGGTTGCCGCGGCCGATCAGGCCACGGTTTCGACCGGCCTGCCGGCAGCCAGGATGGCCGCGTGAACGTGCCCGACACCGCGGTCGCGCTCGTGATTGGCAAGCAGATCCAGCAACAGGGAATCCTCGAAACGGAAACTGCATAGCAGCATTTCCGAGTTGGCCATCTTCAGCACCTGCCCGGGGGTGAGCCGCGCCAGGATGTCGGCAATCTCCTCACTGATGCCGAGCCGGAAGATTGCAGCTTCCTTGTCGGAACGCACCATGTTCTGGGCGAGCATCATGTAGGCGAGATTGACTTCCTTTATGTCGTTGTAGGTGTCAGTCGATTTCATTGGATAACTCCTAGTAGGGCCCGCCGCGCCTGCTTTGACGGTGTTTGCATTATTCGCGCCCGGCGTCAATGAAAGAATCACTGAAAAACTGTTTCTGTTGTAAGAAATGGATAGCGCATCCTTGTAACAAAAAACCTTACAAAATTGCCGTAAGCGATTGAAAAACTGCCTGGTTAACCCGGGACGGCAACCTCGCTACAATGGACCGCCATGGATCCCGCCATCAACTACTGTTCGAGTTGCGGCGCCGCAGTCAGTCTGCGCGTCCCGCCGGGCGACAGCCTGCCGCGGCACGTCTGCGATGCCTGCGGCGTGGTCCATTACCGCAACCCGCGTCTGGTGGTCGGCGCCTTGCCGGTGTGGGACGACAAGGTGCTGCTGTGCAGACGCGCAATCGAACCGCGGCGCGGCATGTGGACCCTGCCGGCGGGCTTCATGGAGAACGGCGAAACCGTCGCCGAGGCCGCCCTGCGCGAGACCCGCGAGGAAGCCAACGCCAATATCGCCCTGGGCGAGATGTACACCATGATTTCGGTGCCGCAGATCAACCAGGTCCATGTCGTCTATCGGGCCAGCCTGGTTGACCTGAGCTTCTCGGCCGGCGAAGAGACCCTGGAGGTTCGCCTGTTCGAGGAACGCGAAATACCCTGGAACGAAATCGCCTTCCGTACCATCGCCCTCACGCTCCAGCACTACTTCGACGACCGTCGTGCCGGCGCCTTCCGCTTCCATCCCGGCGACCTGCCGGCGTTCTGATCCGGGGAATCTTCGCATGAACCCAGCCACCGCCGATCTCTGCGATCGCCACGAAGAACAGCTTCGCAGCGGCGCAGTTCGCGTCGTCACCCCCATGTTCCGGAGCTTCGGCGGACGCACCGCTTTTCACGGGCCGATGGCTACGTTGAAGCTGTTCGAGGACAACTCCTTCGTCCGCCAAGCGCTGGAGCGAGCCGGCGCAGGTCGCGTGCTGCTCATCGACGGCGGCGGCTCGCTGCGCTGCGCGCTGGTCGGCGACCAGTTGGCGGCACTCGCCGTCAAGAACGGCTGGGCCGGCATCGTCGCCTACGGCTGCATACGCGATTCCGCGGCAATCGGCGGCATGGACATCGGCGTCTTCGCGCTCGCCACCCACCCCCGGAAGACCGACAAGAAGAATGTCGGCGAATCGGATGTCCCGGTGACTTTCGGCGGCGTCACCTTCCGCCCCGGGGAATGGCTGTATGCCGACAACGACGGCGTGTTGGTTGCCGAGCACCCGCTCGGCTAGGCTGGTATCGACCGCGCAGGCCGGCCGCTGCGTAGCGTATCGCTACGGCTGACTTTCATCAGCAAGAATGACGTTTTGCATTACGAAACACGCCGTACATGGTATTGTTATTACTAAGAAACATTTATTCTGGTATCTTATATAAGATACTTGTTGCTTTGCGTCATCTTCCCTATACTGTGCTCCATCAAAGCCGTTCGATCGGCATTGAACAGCACCCCCGATCACCTGACAGAGGACGAAAAAATGACCAACCGCCAAGCTCAAATTGCCGCCCTGGAAAAAGACTGGGCCGAGAACTCCCGCTGGAAGAGCGTCAAGCGCGGCTATAGCGCCAAAGACGTCGTCCGGCTGCGCGGCTCCCTGCAAGTCGAACATACGCTCGCCAAGCGCGGCGCGGAAAAGCTCTGGCGCCTGGTCAATGGCGAAGCCGCCAAGGGCTACGTGAATGCCTTCGGTGCCATCACCGCCGGCCAGGCCATGCAACAGGCCAAGGCCGGCCTGGAAGCCGTCTATCTATCGGGCTGGCAGGTCGCCGCCGACGGCAACACCTCCGAAACCATGTACCCGGACCAGTCGCTCTATGCCTACGACTCGGTGCCGACCATGGTCCGCCGCATCAACAACACCTTCAAGCGTGCCGACGAAATCCAGTGGTCGCGCGGCATCGAGCCGGGCAGCAAGGAGTTCGTCGACTACTTCCTGCCCATCGTCGCGGATGCCGAAGCCGGTTTCGGCGGCGTGCTGAACGCCTTCGAGCTGATGAAGAACATGATCGTCGCCGGTGCCGCCGGCGTGCACTTCGAAGACCAACTGGCCGCCGTCAAGAAGTGCGGCCACATGGGCGGCAAGGTGCTGGTGCCGACCTCGGAAGCCGTCGAGAAGCTGATCGCCGCGCGCTTCGCCGCCGACGTCATGGGCGTGCCGACCATTGTCCTGGCCCGCACCGACGCCGAGGCCGCCAACCTGATCACCTCCGACCACGACGCCAACGACAAGCCCTTCCTGACC
>JACRIZ010000069.1 GCA_016235765.1 Rhodocyclales bacterium
ATGAGCACTACCATGCGCCAGATGCTGGAGGCCGGCGTTCACTTCGGCCACCAGACCCGTTTCTGGAACCCCAAGATGGCCAATTACATCTTCGGCCATCGCAACAAGATCCACATCATCAACCTCGAAAAGACCCTTGCCAAGTACAACGAGGCGATGGCTTTCATCAAGAAGATGGCCGGCCAGAAGGGCACCGTCCTGTTCGTCGGCACCAAGCGTCAGGCGCGCGAGATCGTCGCCGAGGAAGCCGCCCGCTGCGGCATGCCCTGCGTCGATGAGCGCTGGCTGGGCGGCATGCTGACCAACTACAAGACCGTCAAGGGCTCCATCAAGCGCCTGAAGGACATGGAGCAGATGGCGCAGGACAACGCCTTCGAGAAGATGTCGAAGAAGGAAGGCCTGATGCTCCAGCGCGAACTGGTCAAGCTGCAGAAGAGCCTGGGCGGCATCAAGGACATGGGCGGCCTGCCGGACGCGATCTTCGTCATCGACGTGGGTTACCACAAGATCGCGATCACCGAAGCCAACAAGCTGGGCATCCCGGTCATCGGCGTCGTCGATACCAACCATAGCCCGGAAGGCGTCAATTACGTGATCCCCGGCAACGACGACTCGTCGCGCGCCATCCGCCTGTACGCCCGCGGCGTGGCGGACGCGATCCTCGAAGGCAAGAGCCAATCGGTCAATGAGCTTGTTCAACAGATCGCCGGCGAGGACGAATTCGTCGAAGTCGACGACGCGGCTGCCGAGTAAGGGCATTTCACCGCACAGAGCGCAAAGGACACAAAGGATCTTCTTTGCGACCTTTGCGTCCTTTGCGGTAGTCAGATTCTGAATTTGGAGTAGAAATATGGCGGAAATTACCGCAAGCATGGTGAAGGAACTGCGCGAGAAGACCGACGCGCCCATGATGGAATGCAAGAAGGCCCTGACCGAGGCCGACGGCGACATGGCCAAGGCCGAGGAAATCCTGCGCGTCAAGCTGGGCAACAAGGCCACCAAGGCGGCGACCCGCGTTGCCGCCGAAGGCGTGGTCGGCATGTACCTGTCGGCAGACGGCAAGCTGGGCGCCGTGGTCGAAGTGAACTCGGAGACGGACTTCGTCGCCAAGAACGACGAGTTCATCGCCCTGGCCAAGGGCTGCGCTGAACTGGTCGCCTCTAAGAGCCCCGCCGATGTCGCGGCCCTGTCGGCGCTGCCGATGGCCGGAGGCACGGTTGAATCGACCCGCGCCGCGCTGGTCGGCAAGATCGGCGAGAACATGAGCATTCGCCGCTTCGAACGTATCGCCGCCAAGGGCAAGCTGGCCTCGTACGTGCATGGCGGCTCGAAGATCGGCGTGATGGTCGATGTGACCGGTGGCGACGATCAACTGGCCAAGGACATCGCGATGCACATCGCCGCGTCCAAGCCGAAGTCGCTGGACGCCTCCGGTGTGCCGGCCGACCTGCTCGACACCGAGCGCCGCATCGCCATCGAGAAGGCCCGCGAAGCCGGCAAGCCCGAGGCGATGCTGGAGAAGATCGCCGAAGGCACCGTCCAGAAATACCTCAAGGACGTGACCCTGCTCGGCCAGGTCTTCGTCAAGGCGGAAGACGGCAAGCAGACCATCGAGCAGTTGCTGAAGGCGAAGGGCGCGACGGTCAATGGCTTCACGCTCTACGTCGTCGGCGAGGGCATCGAGAAGAAGGTCAACGACTTCGCTGCCGAAGTGGCCGCCCAGGCCGCGGCCGCCAAGCGCTAAGCCAACGAAGTCAGCCGTCGCGGAACGCCTCCTGCCCAGCCAAGCCACCATGACTGCCGCCATGCCAGCCTACAAGCGCATCCTGCTCAAGCTTTCCGGCGAAGCCCTGATGGGCGACGACGCGTATGGAATCAACCGCGAAACGCTCTGGCGGATCGTCAATGAGGTCAAGGCGGTCGCCGAACTCGGCATCGAGATCGGCGTCGTCATCGGTGGCGGCAACATCTTCCGCGGCATGGCCGGCGCCTCGACCGGCATGGACCGGGCGACAGCCGACTACATGGGCATGCTGGCCACCGTCATGAACGCCATGGCCCTGGCCGATGCCATGCGCCAGGCCAACCTACCGGCGCGCGTGCAATCGGCGCTCAACATCGAGCAGGTGGTCGAGCCCTATATCCGGGGCAAGGCTATCCGCTACCTCGAGGAAGGCAAGGTCGTGGTTTTTGGTGGCGGTACCGGCAACCCCTTCTTCACCACTGATACCGCGGCGGCATTGCGCGGTTCGGAAATTGGCGCCGACATCGTGCTCAAGGCGACCAAGGTCGATGGCATCTACACCGCCGACCCGAAGAAGGATCCGGGCGCGACTCGTTTCGCCAAGATCAGCTTCGACGAGGCGATCGGCCGCAATCTGGCCGTGATGGACGCCACCGCCTTCGCGCTGTGCCGCGACCAGAAGCTGCCCATCAACGTGTTCTCGATCTTCAAGGCCGGTGCGCTGAAGCGCGTCGTCATGGGCGAGGACGAGGGAACGCTGGTGTATTGCTAGGAGTCAGCAATGATTGCCGAACTCAAGAAGAGTACCGAACAGAAGATGCAGAAGAGCCTGGAGGCTCTGAAGCTGGACTTGGGCAAGGTGCGAACCGGCCGTGCCCACACGGGCATACTCGATCACGTCCAGGTCGAGTACTACGGCTCCTACGTGCCCATCGGCCAGGTGGCCAACGTCACCCTGATCGATTCGCGCACTATCGGCGTCCAGCCGTGGGAGAAGCCGATGATCGCCAAGGTGGAGAAGGCGATCCGCGACTCCGATCTCGGCCTCAACCCGTCCACGCAGGGTGACCTGATTCGCGTGCCGATGCCGATGTTGACCGAGGAACGGCGCAAGGAGTTGATCAAGGTCGTCAGGCACGAGGGCGAGAACGCCAAGGTCGCGGTGCGCAACCTGCGTCGCGACGCCATCGCCAATCTAAAGGAAGCCCTGAAGAAGCATGAACTGTCCGAGGATGACGAACGGCGCGCCCAGGACGATGTCCAGAAGCTGACCGACAAGTTCGTTGCGGAAGTCGACAAGGCACTGGCCGAGAAGGAAAAGGATCTGATGGCCATCTGAGCCATCGGATAACCGACCGATGGCGGCGTTCGGCAGTTCGACCCAGGCGATTCCCGAGACCGGTGAGGTGCCACGGCACGTCGCCATCATCATGGACGGCAACGGGCGCTGGGCGCGCAAGCGTTTTCTGCCGAGGGTTGCCGGCCACAAACGGGGTGTCGAAGTGCTGCGCCGGGTCATCATGGCCTGCGTCGAGCGTGGCGTCGAGTACCTCACGGTGTTCGCCTTCAGTTCGGAAAACTGGCGCCGGCCGGCCGAAGAAGTCTCCTTCCTGATGAATCTGTTCGTTTCGGCGCTCAGCGACGAGGTCGCGCGCCTGCACGAGAACGGCATCCGCCTGAGGATCGTCGGCGATTTGTCGCCTTTCGAGCCGCGACTCCGCGAACTGATCGAGGCCGGCGAACGGACGACGGCCGGCAATACCCGGCTCACCCTGACCGTCGCTGCCAACTACGGCGGCCGTTGGGACATACTGCAAGCCTGCAACCGCCTGGCGCGAGCCCGGCCAGACAAGTGTGGCGAATGGGTGGAATCCGACCTGGCGCCCTATCTGGCCATGGCGCACGCGCCGGAACCGGACCTGTTCATCCGCACGGGCGGCGAGCAACGCATCAGCAACTTCATGATCTGGCAACTGGCTTACACAGAACTCTACTTTACGGATCGACTTTGGCCCGAGTTCGATGCCAAGACGCTCGATGCGGCAATCGCCTCGTATCGGCGCCGGGAACGCCGTTTCGGCCGTACCAGCGAACAACTGCAACCCGGCACCGATCTGCCCTTGCCACCCGCCGAAGCACCGCAGACGCAAGATGCTTAAAGCGCGGGTTATCACGGCGCTGGCGCTGCTTGCCGTCTTTCTCGTCACCCTGTTCGTACTGCCCGAGCCTGCCGCGGCTATCGTCTTTGGCGTACTGGCCGCCCTGCTGGCCTGGGAGTGGGCCGGACTCATGCGTATCGATGCCGCCGGACGATTCCTGTTCGCGGGCGTCGTCGTGGTCTCCTGCTACATGGCATTCGACGATCCGGAGTTTGCCTATGTGAAACTCTGGGCTGCATCGGCCTGCTTCTGGCTGGTGCTGGCGCCGCTCTGGCTCTGGCGCGGCTGGCGACTTTCCGGCAATGACATCGCCGGTTACCTGACTGGCTGGATACTGATCGTGCCTACCTGGGCGGCCTTGGTAGCACTGCAGGACGGGCATCCCTGGTGGCTGTTCGGGGTCATGGGGCTGGTCTGGATCGCCGATATCTGCGCCTATTTTGCCGGCCGCCGCTGGGGGCGACACAAGCTCGCCCCGGCCATCAGCCCAGGCAAGACCTGGGAAGGCGTCGGTGGCGCGCTCGTCGGTGTCTGCATCTACAGCCTCATAGGTGCCTGGGTAGCGGGTATTTCGCCGCTGGACAAGCTCGGCTGGGCGCCACTGCTCCTTGCCCTGACCGCAGTCAGCGTCGTCGGCGACCTGTTCGAGTCGATGGTCAAGCGACAGGCGGGCGTCAAGGACAGCAGCCAGTTGCTGCCTGGCCATGGCGGCTTTCTCGACCGCCTGGACAGCCAGACGTCGATGCTGCCGCTGGCGGCGCTGCTCATCCTCGGGACGACGCCATGACCCGGCAGAGGCTCACCGTGCTCGGCGCCACGGGGTCGATCGGCGCCAGCACGCTCGACGTGGTCGCGCGGCATCCCGATCGTTTCGAGGTGCTTGCCCTGACCGGGCATCGTCGCCTCGACGTCCTGGAAACGCAGTGCCGGCAACACCGGCCGCGGTTCGCCGTGGTCGGCGATGCCGCCGATGCCAAGTATCTCGCCGCCGCGTTGTCGGGTGTCGGTACGGAAGTGCTGGCCGGGCCGGCCGCGCTGGAACAGGTCGCATCCCTCCCCGAGGTGGACACGGTCATGGCGGCCATTGTCGGCGCCGCCGGCTTGCCGCCGACGCTTGCCGCGGTGCGCGGCGGCAAGAAGATCCTGCTCGCCAACAAGGAAGCGCTGGTGATGGCGGGCGGAATATTCATGGCCGAGGTGGCGCGCTGTGGGGCGACGCTGTTGCCGATCGACAGCGAGCACAATGCGGTGTTCCAGTCTCTGCCCCACGACTTCGCCGGCAAGCTGGAGTCATCCGGGGTGCGCCAGATCCTGCTGACCGCTTCGGGCGGTCCCTTCCGTACCACGCCAGTGGAGCGCCTGGCCGACGTCACGCCGGATCAGGCTTGTGCCCACCCCAACTGGGCCATGGGGCGAAAGATCTCCGTCGATTCCGCAACCATGATGAACAAGGGGCTCGAGGTAATCGAGGCCCACTGGTTGTTCAATGCCGCGCCGGAGCAGATCGAAGTCGTCATCCATCCGCAAAGCGTCATTCACTCGCTGGTCCAGTACGTGGATGGCTCTGTGGTTGCCGAACTGGGCAATCCGGACATGCGCACGCCGATAGCGCATGCGCTGGCTTACCCCGAACGGATCGAATCCGGCGTTGCGTCGCTGGACCTGTTCAAGGTCATGCATCTCGATTTCGAAAAGGCCGACCTGGCGCGTTTTCCCTGCCTGGCGCTGGCCTACCGGGCGCTGGCGGCCGGCGGCAATGCGCCCACCGTGCTCAATGCCGCCAACGAAGTGGCGGTGGCCGCCTTCCTCGAGGGTGCGCTGCCCTTCCTGCGGATCGCCGACGTCATTTCGAACGCACTCGACGCCGTGCCGCCGCAGACGCTCGCCGACCTGGATGCCGTGATGCAGGCGGATGCCGACGCCCGCAGCGCCGCGCGACAGGCGGTCGGCCGCTACGCACGGTCACGCGGATGATCCAGACGTCAATCTTCTGGTACTTGGGTGCATTCGCCGTGGCGCTCGGCGTGCTGATCGTCGTCCACGAGTTCGGCCACTACCTGGTGGCCCGCTGGGTCGGCGTCAAGGTCTTGCGTTTCTCGGTCGGCTTCGGCAAGCCGTTGCTCAGCCGGCGCTTCGGCGTCGACGGCACCGAGTGGGTGCTGGCGGCATTCCCGCTCGGCGGCTATGTCAAGATGCTGGACGAGCGGGAGGAGCCCGTTGCCCCGGAGGACCAGCATCGCGCCTTCAATCGCCTGCCGGTCGGACGTCGGGCCCTGGTGGTCGTTGCGGGACCGGTGGCCAACCTCCTCTTGGCGATCCTCATCTACTGGGTGCTGTTCGTCGGCGGCGTCAACGAGATACGGCCCCTGCTTGGCGCGCCGCCCGCAGGTTCCGCCGCCGCGCTGGCGGGCATCGAGGATGGCGACGAAGTTCGGCGCGTGTCCGATGTCGCGGTCGCGACCCTGCACGAGTTCCGCTGGCAACTCATGAAGCGAATTGCCGACGGACAGCCGGTCCGGCTGGAAGTGACGAACCAGCGCGGCGAAATTCACTATCGGACCATCGCCACGGAGGCGCTTGATCCCGCTTCTCTCGACGGCGACTTTGTCCGCAAGCTCGGCTTGTCGCCGTTCCAGCCGAAGTTCAAGCCCATCATCGGTGTCGTGGCCGAGAACTCGGTTGCCGCCGGTGCCGGACTGGCGGCCGGCGACGCGGTGCGCGCAGTTGACGGAGTGGCGATCTCGACCTGGGCGCAACTGGCGAATGCAATACGCGAGTCGGCCGAGAAACCAATCACGCTGGAGCTTGTCCGAGGCGGGATGCTGCGCCAGGTACAGGTGGTTCCAAAGGGGGTTGTCGAGTCCGGCAAAACGATCGGCCGTATCGGCATCGGCGTCGAGGATCAGCCCGAGTTGCGCGCGAGGATGATGGTCGAGGTCCGCCTGGGTCCCGGCGACGCCCTGGTACGCGCGGCCGACCAGACCTGGGATACGTCGATCTTCAGTTTGCGCATGATCGGTCGCATGCTGATCGGAGAGCAGTCCTGGCGGAACATCTCCGGACCGGTGACCATCGCCGACTACGCCGGGCAGTCGGCCCGCCTCGGCCTGGACCACTTCCTGAAGTTTCTCGCGCTCATCAGCATCAGCCTTGGCGTACTGAATCTGCTGCCCATTCCGATCCTTGATGGCGGGCATTTGTTGTATTATTTCCTCGAGGTCATCAAGGGAGGTTCGCTGTCGGAGCGGGCCATGGAGATCGGGCAGCAAATCGGCATCGGTTTGCTCGCGCTCTTGATGGCTTTTGCCTTTTTCAACGACATCAATCGCCTGATTTCTGGCTGACCCCATGAAGAAGAAGCCGATCGCAAGCCTGATCGCGGCCCTGCTGGCATCGCCGGCACTTGCATTTGATCCATTCACGATCACGGATATTCGCGTCGAAGGCATCCAGCGAACGGAGGCCGGCACCGTGTTCGGCTACCTGCCGGTCAAGGTGGGCGACACCATGACCGACGAGAAGGCTTCGGATGCCGTGAAGACGCTCTTCGGCACCGGCTTCTTCAAGGACGTCCGGCTGGAGATCGACGGTGGCGTGCTGGTCGTTCTCGTCGAGGAGCGCCCGGCCATTGCGGCGATTGATTTTGTCGGCCTCAAGGCCTTCGACAAGGACCAACTGCGCAAGGGCCTGAAGGATGTCGGCCTGGCCGAATCGCGGATCTTCGATCGGGCGCTGGTGGAACGGGCCGAGCAGGAACTGAAGCGCCAGTACCTGAGCCAGGGACACTACGGGGTACAGATCACGACCACGGTGACGCCGCTGGAGCGCAATCGCGTCGGCCTCAACTTCAACATCGTCGAAGGCGAGATCGCCAAGATCAAGCAGATCAACATCATTGGTACCAAGGCCTACGACGAGGATGACCTGCTGGATCTGTTCGTGTTGCGGACGCCAGGCTGGTTCACCTGGTATACGAAGAACGACCAGTATTCGAAGCAGAAGCTGACGGGCGACCTGGAAACCTTGCGTTCGTACTATCTGGACCGCGGCTACCTCGAGTTCAATGTCGAGTCTACCCAGGTCGCCATCTCCCCGGACAAGCAGGACATCTACATCACCATCAACATCAGCGAGGGCGACAAGTATGCCGTATCCTCGGTCAAGCTGGCCGGCGATCTGCTCCTGCCGGAAGAGGAGCTGATCAAGCTGGTCAAGGTCAAGCCGGGCGAGAGTTACTCGCGGGAAAGACTGACCGAGTCGACCAAGGCGATCGGCGAACGTCTCGGCAACGAGGGCTATGCTTTTGCCAACGTCAATGCCGCTCCCGAAGTCGACAAGGACAAGCACCAGGTCGCGTTCACGATCTTCGTCGATCCCGGCCGGCGGGTTTACGTCCGCCGGATCAACGTAACCGGCAACAGCAAGACGCGCGACGAAGTGGTACGCCGCGAACTAAGGCAGATGGAGTCGAGCTGGTACGATGGCGAGAAGATCAACAAGTCGCGGACGCGTGTCGATCGCCTCGGCTACTTCGACGAAGTAACCATCGAGACTCCGGCCGTGGCCGGCACCACCGATCAGGTGGACGTCAACGTCAATGTCAAGGAACGCCCGACCGGCAGCCTGATGCTGGGCGCCGGCTTCTCGAGTACGGAGAAGGTCGTTCTGTCGGGTTCCATCCAGCAGCAGAACCTGTTCGGCAGCGGCAACTTCGTCGGCTTGTCCGTCAATACCAGCAAGATCAATACCGTCTACTCGCTGTCGTACACCAATCCGTACTACACTGTGGATGGCGTTTCGCGGGGTTTCGACCTCTACCATCGCAACTACGATTCTTCGTCGCTCAGCTCGATTGCCACCTATGGCGCACGCTCGACCGGCGGCGGTATCCGCTATGGCGTGCCGGTTACCGAGGACGACACGATCAATTTCGGCCTGGCCTACGACCGCACGACGCTGCGTGTCGATTCGACCAGTCTGCAGCGCTATCGGGACTACGTCGACGAGTTCGGAGAATCGAATTCGACCGTCCTCGGCAGCGCCGGCTGGGCACGCGATACCATGGATAGCCGTCTCTATCCGACCAAGGGCTACCTCCAGCGCATTGGTGGCGAAGCGGGTTTGCCCGGCGGAACCCTCCGCTACTACAAGCTGAGCTACCAGCAGCAGCGCTTCTTTCCGCTGTCACGAAAGCTGACCTTGGCGCTGAACGGCGAGTTTGGCTACGCCGACGGCTACGGCAACAAGCAGTTGCCGTTCTTCAAGAACTTCTATGCCGGCGGGATCGGTTCCGTACGCGGCTATGAACCGAGTTCACTCGGACCGATCGATGCCGCCACGGAGCAGCGCCTGGGCGGCAACCGTCGCCTGGTCCTCAACGGTGAACTGCTGTTCCCGATGCCCGGCGTCGGTCAGGACAAGTCGGTGCGGCTTGGCGCATTCATCGATGGCGGCCAGGTCTGGGGAGCGGGCGAGCAGTTCGACCTGTCCACACTTCGCTACAGCTTCGGGCTGTCCTTGGCCTGGAGTTCGCCGGTAGGACCGCTGAAGTTCAGCTTCGGCCAGCCGCTCAACAAGAAGGAAGGCGACAAGCTGCAACGCTTGCAGTTCCAGATGGGAACGGTATTCTGACCGTCCATGTCCGATAACTTGCCTAGAGAGACGCATATGTTCAAGGGTTTGATGGTTGCCTTGCTTGCCGGCGTGGTCGCCTTTGGCGCGGTTGCCGCGGAGAGCGAGGTCAAGGTGGGATTTGTCAATGGTCAGCGCGTGATCAACGAATCGCCGCAGGCGGCCAAGGCCAAGAAGAAGCTCGAGAAGGAATTCGAGAAGCGCGACCAGGAGCTGCAGAAGATGGCCAAGCAACTCCAGTCGCTGCAGGAGAACCTGGAAAAGAACGGCTTGACCATGTCCGAGTCGGACCGCAGGGCGAAAGAGCGGGAGTTCAACGATACCAATCGCGAGTTCCAGCGTCGCCAGCGCGAGTTCCGCGAGGATCTCAACCTGCGTCAGAACGAAGAGATGGCTTCGATCTACGAACGGGTGAACCGGGTGATCAAGCAAGTCGCCGAAGCCGAAAAGTACGACCTCATCCTGCAGGAAGCCGTCTATGTAGGTCCCAAGATCGATCTGACGGACAAGGTCATCAAGACACTGCAGGAATCCAAGGACGGCGCCGCGAAGTAGGCGCGACGGCGGAGGAATCGTGGTCGTAACACTGGCAGAGATTGTCGCGCGGCTGGGCGGCGAGGTTGCCGGCGACGGCAGGATCGAGGTTACGGCGATTACGACGCTCGATGCCGCCGGCCCGGGGCAACTCAGTTTTCTGGCCAATCCGAAATACCGCGCCAAGCTTGCCACCACCAAGGCGAGCGCCGTGATCGTGGCCCCCGATGTCCTCAAGGACTGCCCGACTGCGGCTATCGTCACGCCGCAGCCCTATCTTTACTTTGCGCGGGTCGCCCAGTGGCTGCAGCCAAGACAGCGGCCGCCCGTCGGAATACATCCCAGCGCAGTGGTGGAAGGCACAGTCGCCGACTCGGCGAGCATCGGCGCCAATGTCTGGATCGGACCCGGTGCGGAGATCGGCGAGCGCGTCGTGGTCGAAGCCAATGGCAGCATAGGCAACGACTGCCATGTCGGTGCCGATTCCTGGCTGCACCCTGGCGTTGCCATGTATTCCGGCTGTCGCATCGGCGCGCGCGCCATCATCCATTCAGGCGTGGTGATCGGTGCCGACGGTTTCGGCTTCGCGCGGGAGACGGACGGTTCCTGGGTGAAGATCCCCCAGTCGGGGCGCGTACTGATCGGCGACGACGTCGAGATCGGCGCCAACACCACCATCGATCGCGGCGCGCTCGAAGACACAGTGATCGAGGATGGCGTCAAGCTCGACAATCAGATCCAGATCGGGCACAACGTCCACATCGGCGCTCACACGGCCATGGCGGGATGCGTCGGTGTCGCCGGCAGCGCCCGGATCGGCAGGCGTTGCACCTTCGGCGGCGCGGCCATGATCCTCGGCCACCTCGAGATCGCCGACGACGTCAATATTTCCTCAGGGACGATGATCGCCAAGTCGGTGCCCAATGCCGGCAACTACACGGGTTGGGTTCCCTTTCTCGAGCACGCCGACTGGCTGAAGAATTTCTCGCGTGTTCGCCATCTCGATTCGATGGCCGATAAAATACGCGCCCTCGAGGGGAGGCTCGCCGAATTGGAGAAGAAGTCATGAGCGCAATGGACATCCACCAGATACTGCAGCACCTGCCGCATCGCTATCCATTCCTGCTGGTGGACCGGGTTCTTGACGTCGTGCCGGGCGAGAAGATCACGGCCCTGAAGAATGTCAGCGTCAATGAGCCGTTCTTTCCGGGACACTATCCGCACCATCCGGTCATGCCTGGCGTCCTGATCGTCGAAGCGATGGCACAGGCCGCGGCGATCCTGTCGTTCAAGTCGATGGGCAACAAGCCGGACGACAACTCCGTCTACTACTTCGTCGGCATCGATGGCGCGCGCTTCAAGAAGCCTGTTGGCCCCGGCGACCAGTTGATCATGGAAGTGACGCTGATCATGAACAAGCGCGGCATGTGGAAGTTTGCCGCAACGGCCAAGGTCGACGGGCAGCTCGCGGCGGAAGCCGAGTTGATCTGCACCGTGCGGCAAGTCGAATGAGCGTCCATCCGACCGCGATCGTGCACCCCGGTGCCCGACTCGCAGCGGGCGTCGAGGTCGGCGCCTATTCGATTGTCGGCGAACATGTCGAGATCGGCGAGAACACCTGGATCGGACCGCATGTCGTCATTGGCGGGCATACGCGGATCGGGCGCGACAACCGGATTTTCCAGTTTTCGTCGCTCGGCGAAATACCGCAGGACAAGAAATACGCCGGTGAGCCGACCCGACTGGAAATCGGCGACCGCAACACCATCCGCGAGTTTTGCACGCTCAACTGCGGTACTGCGCAGGACGTGGGCGTGACGCGCCTCGGCAATGACAACTGGATCATGGCGTACGTTCACCTGGCCCACGATTGCCAGATCGGCAACAACACGATCTTCGCCAACAACGCGCAACTGGCCGGCCACGTTCAGGTCGGTGACTGGGTGATCCTGGGCGGCTTCACCGTGGTTCACCAGTTCGTCCGCATCGGTGCCCACAGCATGACCGCGATGGGCACCATCCTGCTCCAGGATGTGCCGCCCTTCGTGACGGTCTCCGGCAATCCGTCGGCGCCCCACGGCATCAACAGCGAGGGCCTGAAGCGCCGCGGTTTCTCGTCAAAGTCAGTCATGGCGATACGCCGGGCCTACAAGACGATCTACAAGTCGGGCCTCAAGCTCGACGAGGCCTGCTCGGCGGTTGCCGCCGAGGCGGCCGAAACCGTCGAACTGCAATCCTTGGTCGACTTCCTGGCCGAGGCCGGGCGCGGGATCGTGCGCTGATGCGCATTGCCATGGTGGCCGGGGAGGCCTCCGGCGATCTACTGGCGGCCCATCTGATTGCTGCGCTCAAGAAGCGCTTGCCGGGTGCACAGTTCGTCGGCATCGGCGGGCCAAAGATGCAACGCGAGGGTTTCGACGCCTGGTGGCCGGCGGAGAAGCTTGCCGTGCGCGGCTATGTCGAAGTGCTGCGCCACTATCGCGAGATCACGGGAATCCGGCGGCAACTGCTGTCGAAGCTGCTCGAGTCGCGGCCGGACGTCTTCATCGGTGTCGACGCACCGGATTTCAACCTGTGGCTGGAAGGGCGCCTGAAGGCCGCAGGAATTCCCGCCGTCCACTACGTGAGCCCGTCCGTCTGGGCATGGCGGGCCGGGCGACTCGGCAAGATCGGCAAGGCCGTCAGCCACATGCTGGCCTTGTTCCCGTTCGAGCCCGAGATCTACCGGCAGCACCAGATACCGGTCAGCTACGTGGGGCACCCGTTGGCTGACATCATTCCGCTCCAGATCGACCACGCAGGCGCCAAGGAGCGTCTCGAGGTCACCAAGGCGCAACCCGTCTTCGCATTGCTGCCCGGCAGTCGCCAGTCGGAAGTGCGCTACATGGCCGACTTGCTGGTCGAAACCGCGCGCCGCCTGCTGGCCCGCTTCCCGAATGCGATGTTTCTGGTGCCGCTGGTCTCCCGCGAGACGCGCGACTTGTTCGAGACGGCGATCTGGAAGGCCGGGGCCGCCGACTTGCCGTTCAAGCTGCTGTTCGGGCATGCCCATGAGGCGCTCGCGGCGTGCGATGCGGCCATCGTCGCCAGCGGTACCGCCACGCTCGAGGCGGCGATGCTGAAGGCGCCGATGATCATCGCCTACCGGATGTCGCCGATTTCGTGGCAACTGATGCGCCGCATGCACTTGCAGCCATGGGCTGGGCTGCCGAATATTCTTGCCGGGCGTTTCGTCGTGCCGGAGTTCCTGCAAGGAGAAGCTACGGCCGAGAATCTTGCCCAGGCGGCCGGAAATCTCGTCGCGGACGCCACCGTCCGTGAACAACTCGCACGCGTCTATTCGTCCTTGCATCGACAACTGCAGCAGGACACCGCCGAAAAGGCCGCCGCGGCCATCCTGCCGTACCTTCAGCCGGCCAGATGATTTGCGGCGTCGACGAGGCCGGGCGGGGCCCGTTGGCGGGACCCGTCTATGCCGCAGCGGTGATCCTCGATCCGGACCGGCCCATCCCCGGTTTGGCCGACTCCAAGAAACTGTCGGCTCGAAAGCGCGAGCGCCTGGCGCTGGAGATTCGAGCCAGGGCGCATGCCTGGGCCATCGCCGAGGCCAGCGTCGAGGAGATCGATCGCCTGAACATCCTGCAAGCAACGCTGCTGGCAATGCGCCGAGCGGTATTGGCGCTTGCCGTGCCGCCCCAAGAAGTCCTGGTCGACGGCAACCGCTGCCCCGTCCTGAGCCTGCCGACCAGGGCGATCGTCGGCGGCGATGCCACGGTGCCGGAGATATCGGCGGCGTCGATTCTCGCCAAGACGGCTCGCGATGCGGCAATGCTCGAACTGCACGGGCAATTCCCGCAATACGGCTTCGATCGCCATTTCGGTTACGGAACGGCCATCCATCTCGCCGCCTTGCGTCAGCACGGCCCCTCGACCTGTCATCGCCGCACGTTTGCCCCGGTCCGGGAACTGCTGGAATAGGGGCAAGACACGGGCGTTTTCGCGCCTTCATTGTGGTTCTCGGCGGCATAATGCTGAGTATTCGTTGGCTATGCCATTGCGGAGCTCAGGTTGGCGCGGGTGAGGGTAATCACATCGAAGGACAATCCGGCGATCAAGGAGCTGCGCGCTCTGGCGACCGACGCGCGCGAACTTCGGGCCAGGCAGCGCACCTTGCTCGACGGGCCGCACCTGATCGAGGCCTATCGGCACCACCACGGTACACCGGAGTTGTTGGTTCTGAGTGACGCGGGAAGCCGCAACTCCGAGGCGCTGAAGCTCGTCGCCGCGTATCCGGACGTCGAGGTCATCCAGGTGCCGGATAACCTGTTCCGTGAAATCAGCGGTGTCGCGACACCGGTCGGAATACTGGCGGAGATCCGCATTCCGGAAACCGGCGATGCGCCGATCGCGGGTAGTTGCGTCATGCTCGATGCGGTGCAGGACGGCGGCAACATCGGCGCCATCCTGCGCACGGCCGCGGCTGCCGGGATAGGGGAAGTCCTGCTGGGCCGCGGTTGCGCCGGCGCATGGCTGCCAAAGGTGTTGCGGGCGGCCCAGGGTGCCCATTTCGGCTTGCGCATTCGCGAACAGATGGATCTGTCCAGCCTATTGCCCGGCTATCCGGGAACCAGCGTGGCGACCGTGGCCAGGGAGGGCACACCGCTGTTCGATCTTGCGCTGACCGGGAACATTGCCTGGATATTCGGCAATGAAGGCGCCGGCATCGCGGATGATCTCGTTGCATTGGCAGGACAGCGGACGACCATTCCGATCGCCGCGGATACAGAGTCGTTGAACGTCGCCGCCGCCGCGGCGATATGCATGTTCGAGCAGGTCCGCCAGCGACAATCGGTAAGGGAGAAGAAGAATGTATAGACGAGTACTTGCGACGATGGGGGTCGTGGGAGCCTCCTGCGGCGCCTTCGCCGAGGACGCGGCCGACGGAACCGACGACTATTTCGGCGATTTCCCGGTCGTGCTGTCGGCATCGCGCCTGGTGCAAACGGTGGACAAAGCGCCTGCCGCCGTGACCGTCATCGACCGCGAGATGATTAAGGCCTCCGGTGCCAGGGAACTGGTCGATGTGTTCCGGCTGGTTCCGGGGATGGTGGTCGGCCAATACAAGGGTCATCAGCCGGCGCTGGGCTTTCACGGCTTTACGGATCCCTATTTTCGACAACTGCAGGTTCTGATCGACGGTGTCTCCGTCTATAGCCCGGTCTGGGGTGGCGCCGACTGGAGCCAACTGCCGATAGTGCTGGAAGACATCGAGCGGATCGAGGTTGTCCGCGGACCGAACGCCGCCGCGTTCGGAGCCAATTCCTTCCTTGGCGTCGTTAACATCATCACCCGGGATCCGGCGGTCGAACACGGTGGCGAGGCGATCGTCAATTTCGGCGAAAACGGCATTCGCGACGAAATCGTCCGTTACGCGGCAAGCCAGGGCGACGTTCGCTACCGATTGACCGCCGGCCAGCGAGCCGACCATGGGCTGGATTCCCATCCCGACACCCGGCGTTCGAACCTGTTCAATATGCGCGGTCACTTTCGGATGTCATCGAGCGACGAATTGCGTTGGCAGATCGGGTACGCCGGCGGCGACCAGGAGCAAGGTGTCTATTCCGCGCCTAATCACACCGACGGTCGGCGCACCAGCCACTATGACGCAGGATCGGTACAGCTTCGCTGGACGCATACGCGCGATGCGGACGAAGAAGCGTGGTTTCAATTCAGTCACGCGGAGCGCAGCCACAGGGAGATATTGCCCTACACGCTGGTCTTTCCCGCGCCATTTGGATCCTGGAACTATCCGCTTGACTTCAGCTACGAGTACGCGCGTACGGACATCGAATTGCAGAACACCCTTCGTCTGGCAGACAGCGTGCGTGGCGTCTGGGGCAGCCAGGCGCGACAGGATCGAGCCCGATCGAAAACCTATTTCGCGTCGGATGATTGGCAACTGGTCGAACTCTATCGGCTGTTTGGCAATCTGGAGTGGCGACCGGCCACGGCGTGGATCGTCGCCGGCGGTGCGATGCTGGAGAAGAACTCGATTACGGGTACATCCGTCTCGCCCAGTCTGGCACTCAACTACGAAGCACTGCCGGGCCACACGCTGCGCGTTCGGGCTGCTCAGGCCCGGCGGACGCCGACACTCTATGAAGAGCGGTTCGACTGGCGTTTCGAACTTCCCCCGGCACTGCGTGACATGCTCGCAGGGATGGGGGCGCCGTTTTCCACCTACGCCACACTGCCGCTCGCGGGATCAATTCGAACCCAGCAAGAACTGGACGATGAGCGTATTCGCTCGGCTGAGTTGTCCTACCTCGGACAGTTCCCGGAGCAACACCTGAACGTCGAACTGCACGCATTCGAGCATCACCTCACGGGCTTGTTCGACCAATACAGGTATTCTTACCCGACGGTCTTGGGCTTTGTCTCCACAGACCCGGACAAGAGGGTTCAGTACAGCACGATTGTCGGCTTCGACAATCTGGACAGGGCTCTGATCAAAGGACAGAGCATGGTGCTGCGCTGGCGACCCTGGTCCGGCGGACTTGTCTATTTGGCGGGCTCCAGCACCAACATTCGCGCTGAGGGGCCGGGCACGCGGGTGATCGAATCGAGCGGACCCCAGCATACGGCGACCGTACTAGTGAGCCAGGCGCTTCCAGATGATTGGCGCATCAGCATCGGCTACTACCGCGTAGGTACGATGGCCATGCTGTCCGGTGGGGATGCGTTGCCGGCGACCGAACGCATCGACGTCGGCGTGGCGAGGCGCTTCAGGCTAGTGGCTACGCCAATGGAAGTGGCGCTGATCGTGCAAAACGCGAACGGCGGCATACCGGTATTTGAGGTCCAGGACATCGATCGCCGCACGGCTTGGCTTAGTATGCGCATTGAATACTGACATGAGCCGCCCATCGAACATGAGGGCACCGGAGGAACGATGACGGGTACGCTGCGCTGCTGCCTGTGGGGACTGTTGCTGGCGATGATGAGCATCGCCGGCACGGCCGCTGCGGAGCCGCGCATCCTGATCGTTCGCGAAGATTCCGCAGTGGCCCGCCAGGCAGCGGAGTTGCTGGCACGTGAAGCGGCGGCTGCCGGATGGACCAGCCTGGACCTCACGATTGCCGCCGATCGCACGATCCCCGCGCACGCCGAGGGCGAGCAGGTATTGGTCGCGCTTGGATCGCGCGCCTTGGCAGCCGCGCTTCGGCATGCGGCCGGCAAGCCGGTCGTTGCCGCATTGCTGGCTCAGGCGTCGCTGGACGAGATTGCCCCCGCAACCGGCGACCGTTGGTCGGCAATCCTTCTCGATCAGCCGATCGAGCGCTGGATCAACCTGATCCAGACCGCATTCCCCGGCATCCAGCAGGTCGGCATGCTGGCCGGGCCCGCCAGCCAGAAGGCCGCGCGGGTCGTGGAGCGGAAGATGGCCGACAGGAAACTGACGCTGGCCGTCGAGACGATCGCCACGGCGGAGGAAGTCGTGCCGGCGATCGAGCGCCTGACGCCGCGCATGGGCGTGCTGCTGGCAATGCCGGATCCTTTGGCACACAACAGGAATACGGTTCAGCCCCTGCTATTGACCACCTATCGGGCGGGAATTCCCGTGGTGGCCTACTCCGAGTCCTATCAGCAGGCCGGCGCAGTCCTGGCACTGTATTCGACGGTGCCGCAGATCGTCGCCCAGGTTGTCGACAGCCTGCAGCAGGTGCGGGAGGGCAAGGTCTTGCCCAACCATCAATCACCGCGCTACTTCACGGTCGGCGTCAATTCTGCCGTAGCCCGGTCCTTGGGGCTGACGCTGCCGACTGCCAGCGAACTCGACGGACGCCTGCGCAGTCTCGCTCAGTAGGAGTGGCGATCCAGATTGATCGTCTGCATGAGGGTGGCGGCGATTTCCTCGATCGACTTGGTCGTCGTGCTCAGCCAGCGTATGCCTTCGCGCCGCATCAGCTTCTCGGCCTGGTCGATCTCCCAGCGGCAGTTGTCCCGGGATGCGTACTTGCTGTCTGGCCGGCGTTCCTGGCGAATCTGGGTCAGCCGGTCGGCTGAAATAGTCAAGCCAAACAGCTTGGCACGATGGCGATCGAGTCCATTCGGCAGGCAATTGCGCTCGAAGTCTTCCGGAATCAGGGGGTAATTGGCTGCTTTGATGCCGAACTGCAGCGCGAGATAGAGACTGGTCGGAGTCTTGCCACACCGCGATACGCCGACCAGGATCACGTCCGCCTTGTCGAGGTCGGTGTTCGACACGCCATCGTCATGGGCAAGGGTAAAGTTGATGGCGTCGATGCGGGCGGCATAGTCCTGGCTGGTGGCCCCGCTGTGGCCACGGCCAATGGCCCGGGAAGACTTGATGCCCAGTTCGGCTTCCAGTGGCGCGATGAAAGTGGCGATGAAGTCCAGGTGCAGCGCATTGGCCTCGTGGATCGGCTTGGCAACGGCCGGATCGACCAGGGTGGAGACGACGACTGGCCGCACCCCGTCGCGCCTGCCCGCTTCGTCGATCCTGCGCTGGCATTCCCGCGCTTTCTCCGGAGTGTCGACAAATGGCATCCGCTCCTGCTGATAGGAAACCCCCTCGAACTGCGACAGCAGGCTGTGGCCGACGGTTTCAGCCGTAATGCCGGTTCCGTCGGAAATGAAGAAAACAGTACGCATGGGATCGAGAAGTGAGCTTTGCAGTGCAGCAAAATTGCTAAAATAGCCACTTTTTTGTCCCCACACAAATTCAATAGGGAGTGGACGATGGGCCGTAACGTAATCGCATTCGAACAGTTGCGCATGACCGACGTCGGCGAGGTCGGTGGCAAGAACGCGTCGCTGGGCGAAATGATCAGCCAACTGGCAGCTTCAGGCGTCCGCGTGCCCGGGGGCTTTGCGACGACGGCAGCGGCTTACCGCGAATTTCTGTCGCATCAAGGTTTGGCAGACCGGATCAACGCCGCGCTGGACGCGCTGGATGTCGACAATGTCGATGCCTTGCTCAAGACCGGCGCGCAGATCCGGCAGTGGGTTGTCGACACCCCGTTCCCGCCCGCCCTCGAAGCCGAGATCAAGACTCAGTACGAGGCGCTGATCGCTACCAGCGGGCCGGACGCATCCTTCGCCGTACGCTCGTCGGCGACCGCGGAAGACCTGCCCGACGCCTCTTTCGCGGGGCAGCAGGAATCCTTCCTCAACATCCATGGCTACGAGAACATCCTCCATGCGATCAAGGAAGTGTTCGCGTCGCTGTACAACGACCGCGCCATCGCCTATCGGGTCCACAAGGGCTTCGCGCACGCCGACGTCGCGCTTTCCGCCGGCATTCAGCGCATGGTCCGCTCGGATACCGGCGCCGCCGGCGTCATGTTCACCATCGACACCGAGTCCGGCTTCAAGGACGTCGTCTTCGTCACGGCTTCGTATGGCCTGGGCGAAACGGTGGTCCAAGGTGCCGTCAATCCGGACGAGTTCTACGTGCACAAGCCCACCCTGGCGCTCGGCAAGCCCTCGGTGATTCGTCGCAATCTCGGTTCCAAGCTGATCAAGATGGTGTTCGCCGAAAAGAAGGAAGCCGGCAAGAGCACCCGCACCGTCGACGTCGCGGAGGCCGATCGCAATCGCTTCTCCCTGACCGATGCGGACGTGCTGGAACTGGCGCGCTACGCGGTCATCATCGAGAAGCACTACGGGCGCCCGATGGACATCGAGTGGGGCCGGGACGGTCGCGACGGCAAGCTGTACATCCTGCAGGCGCGGCCTGAGACGGTGAAGTCGCAGGCGACCAGCCATGGCGCGATCGAGAAGTACAAGCTCAAGCAATTCGGCAAGGTGCTGTCGTCGGGACGTGCCATCGGCCAGAAGATCGGCGTCGGCGCCGTGCGCGTTGTCAAGGACCCGGCCGAGATGAACCGCGTGCAGCCGGGCGACGTGCTGGTAGCCGACATGACCGACCCGAACTGGGAACCGGTGATGAAGCGGGCTGCGGCCATCGTCACCAATCGCGGTGGCCGCACCTGCCACGCTGCCATCATCGCCCGTGAATTGGGCATTCCCGCCATCGTCGGCTGCGGCGATGCGACGGCAGTGCTGGACGAGGGCGATATCGTGACGGTCAGTTGTGCCGAAGGCGACACCGGCCACGTCTATCGCGGCAGGCTCGACTTCGAGGTCACCAGCCAGGACGTCGGCGCGCTGCCGCCGCTGGACCTGAAGGTGATGATGAACGTCGGCAATCCGGAACTGGCTTTCGAGTTTGCCCAGACGCCGAATGCCGGCGTCGGTCTGGCGCGCGTCGAATTCGTCATCAACAACATGATCGGCGTCCATCCGAAGGCCATCCTCGAGTTTTCGGCGATGAAGGAGAGCCTGAAGGACGAGATTTCCCGCCGGGCGCGCGGTTATGCCAGTCCCGAGGACTTCTTCGTCGAGAAGCTGGTCGAGGGCGTGGCGACGATCGCCGCCGCCTTCTATCCGAAGCCCGTGATTGTCCGCATGTCCGACTTCAAGTCGAACGAGTATCGCAAGCTGCTCGGCGGCGACATCTACGAGCCGGAGGAAGAGAACCCGATGCTCGGCTTCCGCGGCGCGTCGCGTTACATCGCCAAGTCCTTCCAGGATTGCTTCGAGCTCGAATGCCGGGCCATGAAGAAGGTGCGCAACGAGCTTGGCCTGACCAACGTCGAGTTGATGATCCCGTTCGTGCGCAATCTGGAAGAAGGGCAGGCTGTGGTCGACCTGCTGGCATCGAAGGGACTCAAGAAGGGCGACAACGGCCTGCGCCTGATCATGATGTGCGAGATCCCGTCCAACGCGCTGCTGGCCGAGCAGTTCCTGCAGATATTCGACGGCTTCTCGATCGGTTCCAACGACCTGACCCAGCTCACGCTTGGCCTGGACCGCGATTCCGGACTGGTGGCGCACGCGTTCGACGAGCGCGACCCGGCGGTCAAACAGTTGCTGTCGATGGCGATTTCGACCGCCAACCGGATGGGCAAGTATGTCGGCATTTGCGGCCAGGGCCCCTCGGACCACGCGGACTTCGCGCAATGGCTCATGGAGCAGGGCATCCAGAGCATTTCGCTCAACCCGGATACAGTAGTGGATACTTGGTTGATGCTC
This sequence comes from Rhodocyclales bacterium, assembly GCA_016235765.1. Lineage (GTDB taxonomy): Bacteria > Pseudomonadota > Gammaproteobacteria > Burkholderiales > Rhodocyclaceae > Fen-999. Next base: position 21,190 of record JACRIZ010000069.1, read on the forward strand.
GCCAAAAAATAGGGAGGCAGGCCATGCAGCTCGAATGGTGGCACTGGGCAGTGGCCGGGATCATCCTGATCCTGGCGGAATTGGCGGTGCCGGCATTCGTGCTGGTCTGGTTCGGACTGGGGGCGCTGATCGTGGCCCTGTTGGCCGCACTGGCGGCCGTGAGCGTGACGGCGCAACTCGCCGCATGGCTGGTGGTTTCGCTGCTCCTGGTGTTCCTTTGGTTCAAGGTCTTTCGACCGGAGAGCCACCGGACCCGGGTCGGCATGTCGGCACCGGCCATGATTGGCGAAGTCGGCCTGTTGGCCCATGATGTGGCGCCGTTCGAAAAGGGCGAAGTGCGCTTCCAGAAGCCGCTGCTCGGTACGGATAGCTGGCCGTGCATTGCCGACGAGGAGATCGCGGCGGGTACTCGCGTCAAGGTCGTCGCGGTTGAAGGCAGTCTCTTGAAAGTCGGGAGGACATCATGACCGAAGGCTTCATCGTCGTCGTTGCACTGCTCGTATTTGCCGTCATTACCCTGCTCAAGGGCGTTCGCATCGTTCCGCAAGGTGAGGAGTGGATCGTCGAGCGCCTGGGCAAGTATCACACGACCCTGGTTCCCGGCCTCAATATCATCATTCCCTACCTCGACCAGGTTGCCTACAAGCTGGTCACCAAGGACATCATCCTCGATGTCCAGGAGCAGGAGGTCATCACCCGCGACAACGCGGTGATCGTCACCAACGCGATTGCCTTCATCAAGATCACCGATCCGATCAAGGCGGTGTACGGGGTGACCGATTTCTCCGAAGCGATCCGCAACATGATCATGACCACCTTGCGTTCCATCGTCGGCGAGATGCAGCTCGACGAGGCACTCTCGAACCGGGACAAGATCAAGGCGCGCCTGCGCGAAAGCATTGCCGACGAGGCGATCGACTGGGGCCTGACGGTCAAGTCGGTCGAGATCCAGGACATCAAGCCGTCGCCCTCGATGCAGAAAGCCATGGAGATGCAGGCGTCCGCCGAGAGGGAACGGAAGGCCATGGTGACCCGTGCCGAAGGCGAGAAGCAGTCGATGATCCTCCAGGCGGAGGCGCGACTGGAAGCCGCGCAACGCGACGCCAACGCGACCGTGACCCTGGCGGCGGCAAGCGCCGAGGCCATCAAGCGTGTCAGCGCGGCCATCGGCGACCAGGAAGGGCCGATGCGCTACATGCTGGGCGAGAAGTACATCACTGCCATGGGCAGGATCGCCGAGTCGCCGAATGCCAAGACGATCCTGCTGCCCGCCGACATCCAGGAGACGGTACGCGGACTGCTGGGCAGGAAGGCCTAGCGGGCCGACCGCACTATGCGGGCCTTTTCCCGCACCCAGTCCTTCTGCTTCTCGGTTTCCCGCTTGTCGTATTGCTTCTTGCCCTTGGCCAGGCCGACTTCGAGCTTGATGCGGCCCTTGGTGAAGTGCAGGTCGAGCGGCACCAGCGCGTAGCCCGCGCGTTCCACCTTGCCGATCAGCTTGCCAATCTCGCGCTGGTGCAGCAGTACCTTGCGCGTGCGGACCGGGTCGGCGCTCACATGGGTCGATGCCTGCGCCAGCGGACTGATATGTGCGCCGATGAGGAAGATTTCGCCGTCCTTGACGACGACGTAGGCTTCCTTGATCTGGGCGCGGCCGGCGCGAATGGCCTTGGCTTCCCAGCCTTCCAGCACCAGCCCGGCCTCGAACTTCTCCTCGATGAAGTAGTCGTGGAAGGCCTTCTTGTTGTCGACGATGCTCATGGCGGGGCGGCGGGATAGAATCAGACAATTCTAAACCAGTGAAGCAGCATGGCCGTCGTCGAAAAGTCCGTCCTGATCGAGCGCACCGCAGTGCAGATGTTCGAGCTCGTCGATCGCGTCGAGGACTATCCGAAGTTCCTGCCCTGGTGCGGCGGTACCGAGTTGCTGGAGCGTACCGACAGCAAGACGGCGGCGCGCATCCACATCAACTACCATGGCCTCAAGGCGCATTTCGCCACCGAGAATGCCAAGGAAATGCCACGCCGGATGAATATCCGCCTGCGCGAGGGCCCGTTTCGCAGCATGGATGGCGGCTGGAGTTTCACGCCGCTCGGCGAGACGGCCTGCAAGGTCGAGTTTCGTCTGCAATACGAGTTTTCCAGCAGAATACTGGAGAAGGCACTGGGCCCGGTGTTTCACCACATTGCCAATACTTTCGTCGAATCCTTCGTCAAACGCGCGCAACAGGTCTATGGCTGATTCCATCCAACTCGAAGTCACCTATGCCAAGCCGGATCGGCAGGAGATCATTTCGCTGAAGCTCCCCGCGGGAAGCACGATCCAGCAGGCCATCGAGGCGTCAGGGCTGCTGCAGCGGCATCCGGAAATCGACCTGGCCAAGGCCAAGGTCGGCATCTACGGCAAGCTGAGCCGCATGGATACCGTCGTGCGCGAGCGCGACCGGGTCGAGATCTATCGGCCGCTGATCGCCGATCCGAAGGAAGTCCGCAAGCAGCGCGCCGCAGAGGGCAAAGTGATGAAAAAGGGCGGCGGGGCCGCCGAGGAGTAATCCGCCTTACTTCTTCGCGGCCGGCTTCGGCGCGCAGTTGATTTCCACCGCGCGACGCGCGCCGGACAGTTCGGAATCGCGGGCATCGCCGTCGAGTGCCTCGCGTTCGCCGCTGGCGGTCATGCGGTAGCGGATCTGCCCGGACTCGATGCCGGCGAGATTCTGCCGGGCGCGCTCGCAGTTTTCCTGGCGGATCGCATCGTCGGCTCTTTCCTTTTCCGCCTGGGCGGCTTTTTCGCCGGATTCCTTGGCCTGCTTGGCAGCGGCTTCCCTTTTCTCCGCGGCGGTCTTGGCGGCCACCGGAACGTCGTCGCTTTCGCTGAGCGAGGGCCGCAAGGTACGGCTATCGACTTTCCGATCGGCAGGCGGCTGGTCGGAGTAGTGGACCTTGCCGCTGGCGTCTTTCCATGTATAGACCTGTGCGCTGGCGAGGACCGGTACGACAAGCAACGTGGTGAAAATGGCAAGGCGCATGGAACCTCCTGGTTCGGGATGCCGGCCGCGTTTGCGGGCAAGCGGTGAGCCCCTGTATAATACGTTTTTAGTTTCAGCATAACACTTGCTTCGCAAGTATTAGCTTTCTCTGAAACTGCGTTTTGGCACCGAGGATAAAAGCATGCGATTGATCCAGAAGGCGCTGACGTTCGACGACGTCCTCCTGGTCCCCGCCCACTCGACCATCCTGCCCCGGGATGTGAGCCTGGCGACCCAACTGACCCGCAACATCCGTCTCAATATGCCGCTGGTGTCCGCCGCGATGGACACCGTCACGGAAGCGCGCCTGGCCATCGCGCTGGCTCAGGAAGGCGGCATCGGCATCGTGCACAAGAATCTGCCGCCGCGGGCGCAGGCCGCCGAGGTGGCCAAGGTCAAGCGCTTCGAGTCGGGCGTACTCAAGGACCCGATCACGATTCCCCCGACCCTGACCGTGCGCGAGGTGCTGGCCCTGACGCGTGCCCATCGCATTTCGGGCTTGCCCGTGGTCGATAACGGCAAGGTGGTCGGCATCGTCACCAACCGCGACTTGCGTTTCGAAACGCGCCTGGACGAGGTGGTCGGCAACATCATGACGCCGCGCGACAAGCTCATTACCGTTCGCGAAGGCGCATCGACCGACGAGGCCAAGGCCCTGATGCACAAGCACCGTCTGGAGCGCGTGCTGGTCATCAACGAAGGGTTTGAACTGCGCGGCCTGATGACCGTCAAGGACATCCTCAAGGCGACCGAATACCCGAGCGCCGCCAAGGATGGTCACGGCCAACTGCGCGTTGGCGCGGCCGTCGGCACGGGCGAGGGTACCGAAGAGCGAGTCGCGCTGCTGGCCGAAGCCGGTGTCGACGTAATTGTCGTCGATACGGCGCACGGGCACTCGCAAGGCGTCCTTTCCCGCGTCCAGTGGGTCAAGAAGAATTTTCCGCAGGTCGAAGTGATCGGCGGCAACATCGCCACCGGCTCGGCTGCCAAGGCGCTGGTCGAACACGGCGCCGACGGCGTCAAGGTCGGTATCGGCCCCGGTTCGATCTGCACGACGCGCATCGTTGCCGGCGTCGGCGTGCCGCAGATTTCCGCGGTCGACAACGTTGCCGCGGCGCTGGCCGGTTCCGGCGTACCCCTGATCGCCGACGGCGGCATCCGCTACTCGGGCGATATTTCCAAGGCGATTGCCGCCGGCGCCAATGCCGTGATGCTGGGCGGCTTGTTCGCAGGCACCGAGGAAGCGCCTGGCGAAACCGTCCTGTACCAGGGCCGTTCCTACAAGTCCTATCGTGGCATGGGCAGCCTGGGTGCAATGAAGGACGGCGCCGCCGACCGCTACTTCCAGGATTCCGATGCCAACGTCGAGAAGCTGGTTCCGGAAGGCATCGAAGGCCGTGTTCCCTACAAGGGATCGGTTTCCGCCGTCATCCACCAGTTGATGGGCGGTCTGCGTTCATCCATGGGCTATGTCGGCTGCAAGACCATCGACGAGATGCGCGCCAAGGCCGAGTTCGTCGAAATCACTTCGGCCGGCATCCGTGAATCGCATGTGCACGACGTGCAGATCACCAAGGAAGCCCCAAACTACCACGTCGAATAATGTCGCACCAGAAAATCCTCATCCTCGACTTCGGTTCCCAGTACACGCAACTGATCGCCCGCCGCGTCCGCGAGCAGCAGGTCTACTGCGAACTGCACCCCAACGACGTCTCCGAGCAGCTCATTCGCGAGTTCAATCCGCAAGGCGTGATTCTCTCGGGCGGCCCGAACTCCGTGTACGAGGACGAGACGCCGCGGGTGCCGGACATCGTCTTCAAGCTAGGCGTGCCGGTCCTCGGCATCTGCTACGGAATGCAGACCATGGCGGCGCAACTTGGCGGCAAGGTCGAAGGTGCCAAGAAGCGCGAGTTCGGCTACGCCGAGATTCGCGCGCGCGGCCATTCGGCGCTGCTCGAGGACATCCAGGACAACATCAACGCCGAAGGGCATGGACTGCTCGATGTCTGGATGAGCCACGGCGACAAGGTCACCGAGCTGCCAGCCGGATTCTCGATCATCGCCTCCAACGAGTCGACGCCGATCGCCGGCATGGCCGACGAGGCGCGTCGCTTCTATGGCGTCCAGTTCCATCCTGAAGTGACGCACACGCTCAAGGGACGCGAAATCATTGCCCGCTTTGTGCGCGACATCTGCGGCTGCCAGGGCGACTGGAACATGCCCGACTATGTCGCTGAAGCCATCGCCAAGGTACGCGAACAGGTCGGCAAGGAAGAGGTGATTCTGGGTTTGTCCGGCGGTGTCGACTCCTCGGTGGTAGCGGCACTGCTGCACAAGGCCATCGGTGAGCAACTGACCTGCGTGTTCGTCGACAACGGCCTGCTGCGCCTCAATGAAGGCGAGCAGGTGATGAAGACCTTCGGCCGCAATCTCGGCGTGAAAGTCATCCACGTCGATGCCACCGAACAGTTCATGTCGGCGCTGGCCGGGGTCAGCGATCCCGAGCAAAAACGCAAGATCATCGGCCGTGAATTCGTCGAGGTCTTCCAGGCCGAGGCCAAGAAGCTGCCGAAAGCGAAGTGGCTTGCGCAAGGCACGATCTACCCGGATGTGATCGAGTCGGCCGGCGCCAAGACCAAGAAGGCCCATACGATCAAGAGCCACCACAACGTCGGCGGCCTGCCCGAGACGCTGCACTTGAAGCTGCTCGAACCGCTGCGCGAGTTGTTCAAGGACGAAGTGCGCGAACTCGGCATTGCGCTCGGCCTGCCGCACGAAATGGTCTATCGCCACCCGTTCCCGGGTCCTGGCCTGGGCGTGCGCATCCTTGGCGAAGTGAAGCAGGACTACGCAGACCTGCTACGCCGCGCCGACGCGATCTTCATCGACGAACTGCGCGCCGCCGACTGGTACGACAAGACCTCGCAAGCCTTCGCCGTGTTCCTGCCCGTGAAGAGCGTCGGCGTGATGGGCGACGGCCGCACCTACGAATTCGTGGTCGCCCTGCGGGCGGTGGAGACGCAGGACTTCATGACCGCGCGCTGGGCGCAACTACCCTACGACCTGCTGGGCAAGGTGTCCAACCGGATCATCAACGAAGTGCGCGGCATCAACCGCGTCGTCTTCGACATCTCAGGCAAGCCGCCCGCGACC
>JACRIZ010000070.1 GCA_016235765.1 Rhodocyclales bacterium
AGGGCGAACTCGACGGCCGCCTTGCCCATCGCGTAGGCCTGATCCACGTCGCTCTTGGAGGCGATGTGGCGCGCGGCGCGCTGCATGTAGTCGGCCACGCCCCAGTGGAACTTGTAGCCCAGCGCATCCTTGATCATGTTGGCGACCACGGGTGCGGCGCCGCCCAGTTGCGCATGGCCGAAGGCATCGCGCGTGCCCTGCTCGGCGAGGAACTTGCCGTCGGGCCAGTGGCAACCTTCGGAGACGACCACCGTGCAGTAGCCGAACTTCTTGACCAGGCCTTCGACCTTGGCCAGGAACTTCTTCTGGTCGAACAGCACTTCCGGGAAGAGGACCACGATCGGCAGTTCGGTGCCCTTGGTCGAGGCCATGGCGCCCGCCGCGGCGATCCAGCCGGCGTGGCGGCCCATCACCTCGAGCACGAAGACCTTGGTCGAGGTCTTGGCCATCGAGCGCACGTCGTAGGTCGCTTCCAGCGTCGACACCGCGATGTACTTGGCCACCGAGCCGAAACCCGGGCAGTTGTCGGTGATCGGCAGGTCGTTGTCCACCGTCTTCGGCACATGGATGGCCTGCAGCGGATAGCCGGTGGCCTGGCTCAATTGCGACACCTTCAGGCAGGTATCGGCCGAGTCGCCGCCGCCGTTGTAGAAGAAGTAGCCGATGTTGTGCGCCTTGAACACCTCGATCAGGCGATCGTATTCGCGCTTGTTGGCTTCCAGGCTCTTCAGCTTGTAGCGGCAGGAACCGAAGGCGCCCGACGGCGTGTGGCGCAGCGCGGCGATGGCACTTGCCGATTCCTTGCTGGTGTCGATCAGGTCTTCGGTCAGCGCGCCGATGATGCCGTTACGGCCGGCGTACACCTTGCCGATCTTGTCCTTGTGCTTGCGGGCGGTCTCGATGACGCCGCAGGCGGAGGCATTGATCACCGCGGTGACGCCGCCCGACTGGGCGTAGAACGCATTCATTTTCTTGGCTGCCATTCCCGGCACGCTCCTATTTCAGCGCCGCAAAGGCGGCATCGCGAACGGCTTCGACCTTGCCCAGGCCGTTGATCTTGCGATACTTGGGTGCCCCCGACTGGCCGCTCTCGGCCCACTTGCCGTAGTAGCCGACCAGCGCTTCGGTCTGCTGGTGATACACCTCCAGCCGCTTCAGCACAGTCGCCTCCTTGTCGTCATCGCGCTGGATCAGCGCTTCGCCGGTGGCGTCGTCCTTGCCCTCGACCTTGGGCGGATTGAACTTGACGTGGTAGGTGCGGCCCGAGGCGACGTGCACGCGGCGACCGCTCATGCGGGTGACGATCTCGCTGTCGGGGACGTCGATTTCGAGCACGTAGTCGATCGGCACGCCGGCATCCTTCATGGCCTCGGCCTGCGGAATGGTGCGCGGAAAGCCGTCGAACATGTAGCCGGACTTGCAGTCGGCTTCCTTCAGGCGATCCTTGACCAGGCCGATGATGATGTCGTCGCGGACCAGGCCGCCGGCATCCATGATCTTCTTGGCTTCGATACCCAGCGGCGTGCCAGCCTTGACGGCCGCGCGCAGCATGTCGCCCGTCGAAATCTGCGGAATACCGAACTTCTCTTTGATGTAGTTGGCTTGGGTGCCCTTGCCAGCGCCGGGCGGCCCCAACAAAATCAGTCGCATAGTGTCTCCCCGAGTGCGAACTAATGGAACGATTATATTGTTTTATTGAGCTCCACTCCAACTGCGGCAAACATAAACCTGTTTAAGCAGTTGCTTTAATGGACTTGCGAATGACGGGATTTCCTCGCCTTATCTGTCGCCGGTCCGGAAATGCGCCCGCAGCCTCTCGAGATCCTCCGGCGTATCGACGCCCGGCTGCGGCGGATGGTCGAAAACCGCAACGCGGATTTCGTGGCCGTGCCAGAGCACGCGCAACTGCTCCAGCGCCTCGATGCCCTCGATCGGCGAGGGCGCCAGGCGCACGTATTCGCGCAGGAAGCCGGCCCGATAGCCGTAGATGCCGATGTGCCGGAGCGCTCCGAGATTGCCAGGCAATTGGCTGCGGTCGGCGGCGAAGGCGTCGCGCGCCCAGGGCATGGGCGCACGCGAGAAGTACATCGCACGCCCCACCCAGTCGCACACGACCTTGACCACGTTCGGATTGAAGAAGTCGGCAGCCGACGTCAGCGGATGGGCGGCCGTGGACATGCTTGGCATACTGCCGTGGCTGACTTTTCCGAGCGCATCGGCGACCGCGTCGATCAGGGCCGGCTCGATCAGCGGCTCGTCGCCCTGCACATTGACGACCAGTTCCTCGTCGCGCCAGCCCATGGCATCCACCACTTCGGCGATGCGGTCGGTGCCGCTGGCATGGTCGACGCGGGTCATCACGACGCGATGGCCGTGCGCCTCGACAGCGACGCGCACACGCTGGTCGTCGGTGGCGACGCAAACATCGGTCGCGGCACTCCTCAGCGCCGCTTCGACGACATGCACCACCATCGGCTTGCCGGCGATGTCGGCCAGCGGCTTGCCCGGCAGTCGCGTCGACGCGTAGCGCGCCGGGACGACGACGTGGAAGCTCACTCTTCCTCGGCCGGCAGTTGCCGTGCTTCGTCTTCGAGCATGATCGGAATGTCGTCCTTGATCGGGTAAGCCAGCCGGCAGGGCTTGCAGACCAGTTCCGACCCGGTTTGGTCACTGAGCTTGCGGTGGTCGAGCGGGCCCTTGCAGAGCGGGCAGACCAGGATTTCAAGCAGGCGGGCGTCCATCGATTCTCTCCAGTACGAATTGCGCAAGGTCCGGCGTCACGGTCGCCGTGACCGGCAGCACCCAGACGGGCAGCGCTGCAAGGCCGCCAAATTTTACCGCGTCCTTCTCGGTGGTCAGGATGGCATCGCCGTCGAAGGCGAGGTCGCCGGCGACATAGGCATGGTGATCCGGAAACGGATGCGGCTCGAAGTGCAGGCCGAGCGCCGCAAGGTGATCGAAGAAGCGCTGCGGCTCGCCGATGCCGGCGACGGCATGCAGGCGCTTCATCTCGCCCAGGCCGGCACTCCCGGCCAGCGGCACGAACCGGTCGCCCTGCAGCGTCATGCGGAAAGCCGCGGCACCCTCCCAGCCGTTGGCCACCACCGCATCGACGGATCTGAGCCGCGATACCGGCTCGCGCAACGGGCCGGCCGGCATCGGCCAGCCGTTCCAGAAGCCGCGCCGGTCGACGACGGCGATCTCCACGTCGCGCGCGAGCCGATAGTGCTGCAAGCCGTCGTCGCAGATGACAATGTCGCATTCGGGATGCGCCGCCAGCAGCGCCAGTCCCGCTGCGGCGCGGTCGCGACCGACGAACAGCGGGCAGCCGGCACGACGTTTGATCAGCAGCGGCTCGTCGCCGACCCTGGCCGGCGTGTCGTCATGACTGACTTCCTGCACGCCCGCAGCGTCGCCGCCATAACCGCGACTGATCACGCCGGGATGCCGGCCGCGCCGCCGCAACTCGTCGACCAGCCAGAGCACGAGCGGCGTCTTGCCCGCACCGCCCGCCGTGATGTTGCCGACCACGACGACGGGAACCGGCAGCCGGACGGAGACCAGAAGACCGGCGCGATAAAGGCCGCGACGCAACGCGGCCAAGCCTGCAAAGACGAACGACGCCGGCAGCAGCAGCCAGCTCAGCGCGCCGCGACTCTGCCAGGTTTCCTCAATGCTGCGTTTGCTGGGTGGCAAAGGAAATATGCGACAGGCCGTTCTGCTGGGCCGCCTGCATGACGTCGATCACGCTCTGGTGCGTTGCTTTGGCATCGGCGTTGATGACCACCACCGGTTCCTTGCCGTCGCCGGCCGCGCGCTTGAGCGCCATGCCGATGGAGTCCACGTTGCGGCCGGTGACCGGCACCTTGTTCACCAGCACCTCGCCACCCGCGGTGACGACGACGTTGATCTCGTTGGGCTGTTCCTTCTGCGTCTGCGTGTCGGCGGTCGGCAGATTGATTTCCAGACCCGCGAACTTCGAATAGGTGGTGGTGATCATGAGGAAGATCAGGATGACCAGCAGCACGTCGATCATCGGGATCAGGTTGATCTCCGGCTCCTCGCGGGCGCGGCCGCGCTGGAAGTTCACGCGCGCTCTCCGTGGATCAACTCGACCAGCTTGACGGCCTGCAGCTCCATGTCGATCACGAAGCTATCGACCTTGGCGCGGAAGTGGCGGTAGAAGATCATGGCCGGAATGGCGATGATGAGGCCGAAGCCGGTGTTGTACAAGGCCACCGAAATGCCGTGGGCGAGCTGCTGGGGGTTGTTGCCGGCGCCCGTCGCGGAGCCGAAGATCTCGATCATGCCGACCACGGTGCCGAACAGGCCCATCAGCGGGCTGATCGAGGCGATGGTGCCCAGCGTGGTCAGGAAGCGCTCCAGGTCGTGGGCGGCCGCGCGGCCCGCCTCCTCGACGGCTTCCTTCATCACCTCGCGGGAATTGCGGACGTTCTTGAGTCCGACGGCGAAGACGCGTCCGAGCGGCGAGTGGGAATTCAGGCGCTTGACGGTCTCTTCGTTCACGCCGTGCTGGCGATAGTCGCTGACCACGGAAACCAGCAGTCCCTGCGGCACGATCTTGTTGCGCCGCAACGCGGCAGCACGCTCGATAATCAAGGCAACGGCAATCACCGATGCGACCAAAAGGAAGTAGATCGGCCAGCCGGCGGCCTGAATGATGGCGAACACGTGCGCCCCCCGGGAAGTTGAAACGAAGGGCGCACTTTAGCCTCAGGCCGGCAAATCGGCAAGGCGCCCGGTCGCGACGACACATGCCCGCTGCTACAATCGATCATCATGAATGGAACCGCAGACGGCGCGAGCGCGGCGCAGGCCTGGCTGGCGAAGCTGCTCGCGGCAGAAGGCGCGCAGCTCGAGTTGCTGCCCGACTGCGGACCGGCCACAACTGCGGCCCTGGCGGCCCTGGCCGCCGAGGCGCTGGCCCGCGAACGCAGCCTGCTGCTGGTCTGCCCGGACGACGCCGGTCTGCCCGAGCTCTCGAACGCCCTCGATCTCAACCTGCGGCCGCTCTGTCTGGTCCTGCCGGGCGCCTCGCACGTATCGGCGATCACCCTGCGCGCCACGCTGTCCCTCCTCAAGAGCCGCCTGTCGCGCGCCGCCGCCGACGCCGAAGGGCCGGCGTGGGCCCGTCAGCGCCAACGTCTTGCAGACCACGACGAACTCTGGCGGCGATGCCTGGCCTGGAGCCAGCGCGGCGTGGACGGCGAACCGTGGCCAGCCGGCCTGGCAACCTTGTTCCCGGTCCGCATCCTGCCGCAGGCGCTGGCGCTGCGTCTGGCCGAACCATCCGACTGGGTGATCCTGACGATGCCCGCCGGGCCGCCGGCCGACCTCTGCCGCCCCTGGCCCGGCGCGCAGCGCACCCTGGTGCTCGGTGCCGCGGCAGCCGGTTCGCTGGCAGGCGTTGATCCCGCCGCGCGGCAGCGTGCCGAACTGGAAGTGCTGACCCAGGAACTCTCCGAACTCGAACTGGAACTTGCCACCGCGCATGCCGAGATTGCCGACTTCACGCGGCGCTACCACGCATTGATCGGTACGCGCATGGCGACACTCGACGACCTGCGCGCCGAAGCGGCGGCGCGCCGGGCGGAAGCCGATGCCGCCGACACGGAGGCGTGTGCGGCCGCGGCCGCGGCCCACGAACGCGCCGACCGGACGCGCCGCGAGAGCAGCCGTTTCGAACAGATCGTGCGCGAGACGCCGCGGTCGTTCGCACCGAGCACCGACCTCAAGAAACTGTTCCGCCGGCTCGCGCAGAAGATCCACCCCGACCGCGCCGACAACGAGCCGGATCGCATGTGGCGCACCCAGTTGATGGCGGAGGCGAATCGCGCCTATCAGGCGGGCGACGAAACCGGACTGCTGGAGGTGCTGGCGCTCTGGGAGGAAGGCACGGCATCGAGGACGAAGCGGGAAACCGACGGCGACATGCTGACCGCCCAGTTGGCACGCCTGAAAAGGCGCATTGCCGAGATCGAAGCCGAACTGAACCGCCTGTTCGGCTCGCGGCTCTACGAGCTATTCACCGCCACCAACATCGCGCGGCGGGCGAAGCGCGACCTGTTGCAGGAAATGGCCGACCGGCTCGACGCCGACATTGCCGCCGTGCGGGGCCAACTCGGCGGGCGACAGGCTTAGTTGAGCGGCCCGGGCGTTTCGATCCGCTCGAGGAAGGCCTGCGCCTGCTGGTGGCCGAGCGTCGCTGCGGAAGCCAGCCATTCCAGCGCGCGCTGGCCGTCGCCATCGCCGCCGACGCCACGCAGGTAGGCGCTGCCCAGTTCGTACTGGGCAGCGACCTCGCCCAGCAGCGCCGCGCGTTCGAGCCAGGTCACGCCGGCATCGATGTCGCGCGCCGCGCCCTGCCCGTGCAGCATGCAGAAACCCAGGCTGTACATCGCGTAGGCATCCTCCTGCTGGGCGACCGCCTGTTCGTACCAGCGCAGCGCCTCGCGCGAATTGCGCGCCACGCCCCAGCCGTAGAAATACATGTCGCCGAGCGCCACCTTGGCGTCGAACAAGGCCGCCGCCTTGCGATACCAGAGCAGGGCCTGCGGCAGATCGGCCTGCCCGCCGACGCCATGGCGCAGGCATTCCGCCAGCATCAGCGCCGCGCGCCGGTGGCCCAATTCGGCCGCCTTCCGGTAAGCGGCCATCGCCCGGGCCGGATTTGGATCGGCCGCATGCATCGCCCGCTCGCCGGCGGCAAACCAGTAGCGTTCCAGTTCACCCAGCGCCGAGGTCCAGCCGCCTTCCGCCGCCGCGCGCAGCAGCGCTTCGGCGCGCGCGACATCGATCGGCACCCCCAGTCCCTTGAGCAAACAGCGGCCATATTCGGCCTTGCCTTGCGGATCGCCCGCCTCGGCGGCGATCCGGTAGTGCCCGGCGGCAGCGGCCGCGTCGGCCGCGCAACCCTCGCCCTGTTCGAGGCACTCGCCCAGCCAGACGTGCGCCTGCACTTCGCCCAGATCCGCGGCGCGGCGGTACCACGAGAGGGCCAGACTCTTGTTCTCCGCCACGCCGTCGCCCCAGCGATGGCAGTGCGCCACCTTCAGGCAGGCCCGGCCGTGTTCCTGGCGCGCCGCGGCACGCCACCAGCGCAGGGCCTCGGACAGGTCGGCCGCCGCGCAGCCGCGGCCGCCGGCATAGGCTTCGCCCAACTCGAACTGGGCATCGCGATTGCCCGCATCGGCCGCTTGGCGGTACCAGGCCAGCGCAGCAGCCGGATCCGCCGTGACGCCGAGGCCGAACATACTGCACTGGCCGAGCATGAACCAGGCGCCGACGACCTGCTTGTCGGCAGCGGCCCGAAACCAGCGCACGGACTCGGCGCGATCCATGGCGACACCATCGCCGGCGTAAAGGCACAGCGCCAGCGAGAACATGGCCGTCGCGACGTCGAGCCCGGCCGCCTCGCGCCAGAGGCGCACCGCGGCCGCTTTGTCCTCCGCTACGCCGCGGCCGAAGAAATGGCAGCGCGCCAGGAGGTCGATGGCACGCGGCTGCCCCTTGTCGGCCGCCGCGCGGAACAGGCGCGCGGCCTCGGCGCGATCCTGCGGCATGCCGTGGCCGTGGTAGAGCAGCCAGCCAAGCACCGCTTCTCCCGCGCCGCAGGCAGCCTCGGCGCTACGCGTTGCCCAGCGCTGCGCCTCGACGTAGGAACGCACCACCCCATCGCCCATGGCGAATCGCCAGGCAAGTTCCGCCTGAGCCAGTGTGTTGCCCCCCTCGGCCATGCGCTTCAATTCGGCCAGTCCGACGTCATGCCAGAAATCGATGCTGGGTCCGAGCAGTTCCAGCCCGTGCGCCACGCCCCGCTCGATCAGGCTGCTCTCCAGCACGTCGCGGAACATGCCGAGCACCGCAGCCGGGCGCAAGGGAACCAGGGGGGGCGAGGCAAGGACAATGGCGGTCATGATGGAGCCGAGATTAGCGGACTCCACCCCAAAGTGTTTTCCACAAAAACTGTGGAAAAACCTGTGAGTCTTTCGTCAGCAATCGCGCTAAGTAACCATCCGGCAACGGCTTTTTCGGTTGCGATCGAGAATTGAACTGAATTTTCTACTATTATATCAATTAGTTGCATGTTACAGCCTGACTGCGTGGGCGTTTCCGGTCAATGACGACCGCAAGGGGCGCCGCCGTGGATGAAGTAGAATCAACTGAGCTTTTCGCTCGGCTTTTCCTCCCTCATTGCCAACCGCTGTGCTGCCCGAGATCCTTTCCGTCGCCGAGCTCAATCGCCTCGCCCGCAGCCTCATCGAGCGCGAGTTTCCCTTGCTGTGGATTGCCGGCGAAGTATCGAACCTGACCCGGGCGCCTTCCGGGCATTGGTACTTCACGCTCAAGGATGCCGATGCGCAGGTCCGCTGCGCGATGTTCCGCTCGCGCGCCCAGTCCGTGTCCTGGCGTCTGGAGAACGGCCAGCAGGTCGAAGCCCGCGCCCTGGTGACGCTCTACGAGGCGCGCGGCGAATTCCAGCTCAATGTCGAGGCGCTGCGCCGCGCCGGACTCGGCAAGCTGTATGAGGCCTTCCTGCGCCTCAAGGAAAAGCTTGCCGCCGACGGGCTTTTCGCCGAAGAGCGCAAGCGCGCCCTGCCCCGTTTTCCCCGCCGCATCGGCATCGTCACCTCACCGCGCGCCGCCGCACTGCGCGATGTGCTGGTCACCCTGGGTCGGCGCGCGCCCACGCTGCCCTGCGTGGTCTATCCGACGCTCGTGCAGGGCGCCGAGGCGGCCGGCCAGATCGCCGACGCGATCCGCGTGGCCGGCGAGCGCAGCGAGTGCGACCTGCTGCTGCTGGTCCGTGGCGGCGGCAGCCTCGAGGACCTCTGGTCTTTCAATGAGGAGGCCGTTGCCCGCGCCGTCGCCGCCTGTCCGATCCCGGTCATTGCCGGCATTGGCCACGAAACCGACCTCACCATTGCCGACCTCGCCGCCGACCGCCGCGCGCCGACCCCGACCGCCGCCGCGGAGCTGGCCAGCGCCGGCTGGTTCGAAGCCGCAGCCGAAACTGCGCAGTTCGGCGTCGCGCTGCGCTCCGGCATGCGCGCCAGCCTCGAACGCCGCATGCAGCGCGTCGACCTGCTGGCACGGCGACTGGTGCATCCCGCCGAACGACTGGCGCGCAGCCGACAGCGGCTCGACCACCTCGCCAGCCGGCTGACCGGTGCGGCCGACCGCCTGGCCGCCAGCCGGCAAGGGCGCATGGCCGACTTGCGCCTGCGCCTTGCGCGCGCCCGCCCGAACCTGGAACGGCAACGCACGCTGCTGGCAGCCCTGGCAGCCGGACTGACGGCGCTGAACCCGCAGGCTGCACTCGCCCGCGGCTATGCGCTGGTGCGCACGCCCGACGGCGAACTGGTGCGCAGTCATCGCCAGCTCGCCGAGGGCATGGCCCTCCGCCTGCGCTTTGCCGAGGGTGGCGCAAATGCCCTTGTCAGTAAAATAATTCCCGACTAGAATTGTCGGACAAACAATCCTTCCAACTACCGGAGAGAATAGATGGAACACACCCTGCCCCCCCTGCCGTACGCGATGGACGCCCTGGCGCCGCACATGTCGAAGGAAACCTTCGAGTACCACTATGCCAAGCACCACCAGGCCTACGTCACCAACCTGAACAACCTGATCAAGGGCACGCCCTTCGAGGCAAAGTCGCTCGAAGACATCGTCAAGACGGCGCCGGCCGGCGGCATCTACAACAACGCCGCCCAGATCTGGAACCACAGCTTCTTCTGGAACTGCATGAAAGTCAGCGGCGGCGGTACGCCGAGCGGTGCGCTGGCTGCGGCCATCGACAAGAAGTGGGGGTCGTTCGACGAATTCAAGAAGACCTTCCAGACCTCCGCGGTCGGCAACTTCGGCTCGGGCTGGACCTGGCTGGTAAAGAAGGCCGACGGTTCGGTCGACATCGCCAACATGGGCCCGGCCGGCACACCGCTGACGACCGGCGACAAGGCGCTGCTGTGCATCGACGTCTGGGAACACGCCTACTACATCGACTACCGCAACCTGCGCCCGAAGTTCGTCGAGACCTTCCTGAATCACCTCGCCAACTGGGACTTCGCGACGAAGAACTTTGCTTGACATTGGTCGGCGGCAGCACGACGACGGGCACTGCGGTGCCCGTTTTCGCTTTCGCGTCCACCCTGCTGTCCTGCGACAAAGGGGCGATTACCCTACTTTCCGGACGCGCGCGGGAAGGGGTACGATGACAGGATGAACGGAATCGCCGACCCCGTCAGCCTCCAACCTGGCCTGTCCGGAACAGCCTTAGCGATGGTCCGGGGCCCGGGCGGCGCTCCGCATGACTCAGCCGATTCGGCTTCCCATTCATGGGAAGCCGCTTCCTGGCGTTGGCTGTATGTGGCCATCGTTCTGGTCCTGATCACGCTGCTGATCGGCGGCGCCTTCTTCTATCAGGCGGAGGAGACCTCGGCCCGCCGCAAGGTCCACGACAACCTGAACATCGTCTCCTCGCTGAAGGTCGAGCAAATCGTCCAGTGGCGCCGGGAATTGCTGGGCAATGCCGAGGATCTGGCGTCACAACCGCATCTGGTGGCGGCCGTCGAACGCTGGTTGCAGCGCCAGAATGCCGCCGACCTGGCGACGATCACGACTAGCCTGTCCATCCTGAAAGGACGCGCCAGACTCAACGACGCGATGATCATCGATACCGAAGGCAGCTTGCGCCTTAACCTGCTCGGCCATGCCAACATCCTTGATGGAACGGACTACGAAACCCTGGTACAGGTCATGCGCGACCGAAGGCCGACCCTGACCGGCCTCCATCCGCACATCGAGGATGCCCGTCCCCACGTGGATGTGGTGGCACCGCTGATTTCGCAGCAGGGAAAGGTCGCGGGCGCCGTCATCCTGGAAACCGAAGCCGACACCTACCTGTACCCGATGCTGGCGAGCTGGCCGACCGCCGCCAGCACCGCCGAGACGCTCCTGGTGCGCCGCTTCGAGGATGCCGCCGAGATCCTCAATCCGCCGCGTCATCTTCCGGCCGGCGATGCCTCCTCCATGCTGATTCCGCTGGCGCGCACCGACGTACCCGCGGTACAGGCCGCCCTCGGTCGCGAAGGCATCGTCGAGGGTATCGACTATCGGGGCGAGCGGGTGGTATCGGTGCTTCGAGCCATTCCCGATTCCCACTGGTTCCTCGTCACGAAGATCGATACCGCCGAGGCCTACGCCGACTGGAACGCCCATTCGCGCCTGCTGCTGCTGCTGACGGCCACCCTGGCGCTGTCGACGCTGGGCGGACTGCTCTGGGTGCGCAGGCGCGCCAACGACTTCCGCGAGCTCAGCCGCGCGGAGGCCCGGTTGCGCCACCACAAGGCCGACCTCGAGCGGGCGATTGCCGAGCGCACGCGCCAGTTGCAGCATCGCAACGCGCAGCTCGATGCCGAAGTGGTCGACCGGCGGCTCGCCGAATCGCGCTTGCAGGCGGCGAACGAGCGCCTGACCAATCTGGCCGCTGAGCGCGCGGCGCACTTGCGCGAGCTGGCCGGCGAATTGACGCAAGCCGAACAGCAGGAACGCGACCGCCTGTACGAACTCCTCCACGACGACGTGCAGCCCTTGCTGGTCGCGGTCCGCCTCGGGCTCAGCGGCGTCAATGACACTACCGACAATCCCACCTGCGTGAAGGTCGCCGCGGCAGCCCGCGAGCAGATCAGCCAGGCACTGACGACGACCCGTACGCTCAGCCGGGAACTCAGCCCGCCCCTGATCAGGGAACGGGGCTTGGGGCCGGCGCTGGAATCCCTTTGCCGGCTCATGGCCTCCTACTACAATTTGTCGGTCGATTTCGCCTACGATCCGGATGCCGAACCCGCCGATGTGGCGACCCGCCTGTTGTGCTTCAACGCCGTCCGCGAACTGCTCCTGAACGTGGTAAAACATGCGGGTACCGAGTCGGCCGAATTGAGTCTTCAGCTCGACGGTCCCGACATCCTGCGCATCTCGGTGGTCGATCGCGGCCAGGGCTTCGACGCCGCCGCGGCGCAACCGACGGGGGCCGCGATCGGCTCCGGGCTGTCGAGTATCGAACGGCGCCTGGGCATGATCGGCGGTGGCCTCAACATTGAAAGCCGGCCGGACGAAGGTACTACTGCCGTGATCTGGGCTCCGCTGTGTCCGGGGCCGGAACGCGACTCCTTGCTGGGGGAATTAAGTGCGCCGGATTCTTATCGTTGACGATCATGCCGTCGTTTGCGGAGGCCTGCGGCAGTTCCTTGCCGGCCGCAGCGACTATCAGATTGCCGGCGAGGCTCACAGCGGTGCGGAAGCACTGACCCAGATCACCGACCATCCCTGGGATCTGGTGCTGCTCGACATCGGCCTGCCGGACATCAACGGACTGGAGGTTCTCAAGCGGGTACGGCAGCAACAGGCCGAGTTGCCGGTGCTGATCTTCAGCATGCATACCGAGGACGAATACGCCATTGCCTCCCTGCAGGCCGGCGCAACCGGCTATCTGCCCAAGGACAGCGCGCCCGAAGAGATCCTCGAAGCCATCCGGCGGGCACTCGGCGGCAGCAAGTACGTCAGCCCGCACCTGGCCGACAAGCTGCTGTCCGGTGTCATCTCCACCAGCAAGCCGATGCCGCACGACTCCCTGTCGCCACGGGAATCCGATGTCATGCGCAGAGTCAGCCGTGGCGAGACGCTGACGCATATCGCCAGCAGCCTGCACCTGAGCCCGAAGACGATCACGACCTATCGGACCAGGATCCTGGAAAAGCTCGGTGTCGGCTCGAACGCAGAACTGACACGCTACGTCATCGAGCACAAGCTCGACACCTAGGCGGCAAGCAGCCCCTTGTCGATCGCGTAGGCCGTCAGCGTCGACGCGTTGTGCAGGTCGAGCTTGCGCATCAGGTTGGAGCGGTGCTTTTCCACTGTCTTCACGCTCAGGCAAAGGTAGTCCGCAATGTACTTGTTGGGATGCCCCTCGGCGACCAGCTTGAGCACCTGGCGCTCGCGGTGGGTCAGCGTTTCCCAAGGGCTGACCGCGGTCGTGGTAGCGCCGCAACCGCCACCCAGATAGCCGGTAATGACCTTGGTCGAGATGTCCGGGCTCAGGTAGGTCTTGCCGTTGAGGATGCTGCGGATGGCGACGCGCAACTCATCGGGATGGGCATCCTTGAGGACATAGCCATCGGCGCCGGCACGCAGGCTTTCGTGGATGTACTCGTCGGTCTTGTGGATGGTCAGCACGAGTATCCGCATCTCCGGGTAGCGGCGCTTGATCTCGCGTATCGCTTCGATGCCGTTGATGCCGGGCATCGAGATGTCGGTCACGACGACATTGGGTTTCAGGACTGCAATCGCATGCATGGCATCCCGGCCATTGTCGGTTTCCCCGACGATCTCGAAGTCGGATTCCTTCGACAGCAGCGCCTGCAGGCCCGCCCTCAGGATGGTGTGATCCTCGACCAGCAGAATGCGCCCCTTCGTTACCATGTTCGCTCCCACGTCCCGGTTTTCTGCGTTGATCCCCAGCCGGCTGCCGGCGGCACTGCCCTGCCGGTCCGTTGCCCGGAATTGGCGGTCGGCGATCGCCTTGCAGTGTAAACGAATGTCCATTCCGAATACCGCTGCTTGTTCTCGAAGCTTGCATCGGCCTTGCGGAAGTTGGCTTGCTTGAGCGGCACCGCTTCCGACCGGCTGAATACGCCGAGGATCTCGCCCGACGGCCCCTTGACCAATCCCCACTCGTCGCTGCCGGTAATCGGGTCCGGGTAGATGCGGCGCAGGTGCCGCTTCATGCCCGGCGTGCGCGGATCGCGCAGCAGGTCGGCGAGCTGGCGCGGAAAAGTCTTGGCCGGGCCGGGGCTCTGCTCGTAGTAGTGGCCGATCGCCTGCCGGAACTGGTTGCCGATGAAGAGCAGTTCCCGCTCGCTGTCCCGCTTGCGGCTGGTATGCCACACATCGGCGGCAACGGCTGCCGTGATGCCCATCAAGGCGACCAGCACCAGCACGCCGACATAGGTGACCCCGGACTGGCGACACGGCTTGGAGAATGGTTGTCGCATGGCTACCAATCCTTGAACGGCGTGCCTTCGCGCGACTCGCCCTCAGCCCCGCTGCGGACATCGTAGACCGCCCCCTTGTCGGGATTTTCCGGCGGCACCACGATCCAGGTATTGCTGCTGCCGGTCACGGGATCGAAGGGCATCTTGCGCAGGTACTTCCGGCTGACCAGCATTTCCAGATCCTCGGGATAGCGTCCGTTGTCGCCGTAGTACTTGTCCAGTGCCTCGCGCGTCAGGACCAGCGTCTGCTTCAGCATTGCCTCCTTGGACTTGCTCACGCTGTTGAAATAGCGCGGTGCCGCCAGGGCCAGCAGCATCGCGATAATGCTCATCACGACCAGCAGTTCGATCAGGGTGAAGCCGCGGCGCTGGAGGTGTTGGCCGGTCACCATTTTCTGTACGCGATGCCGTTCAGGCCGATGTCGGTCGATGTCGAATAGACGTCAAAGACGTCTTCGCCAGGCTCGGGATTGTCGGCGCCGCTGGCATAGCTGCGCTTGCCCCAGGTATCTTCGTCCGTCACGCTCGGGTCGGTGACGAACGGATCGCGGGGAATGCGCCGCAGGAAGTAGATCTTCGACTTGCCGTCCGGATTCTGGGCATCCGCGACGCCGTCCACCAGCACCTGCAACGATGGCGGATAGCCGGACAAGACCTGGCTGCCCTTTTCCCCCTGGATACGTCCGTCTTCCTTGGCCTGCACATAGGCGTCGATCGCGCCGCGTATCTCGCGCAAGGCGGACCGCAATTCCTGCTCCTTGTTGCGCTGGACCGCCAGTTCCGCCATCGGCAAGGCCACCGACGCCAGGACGCCGACGATGGCTACGGTCATCATCAACTCGATGAGCGTGAAGCCGCGGCTGGCGTTCCGGCGCAATCCGTTCATTGACCCAGTCCCAGCTTGTACGACGCGGGCGTCACGAACGAGACCGCCTCGCCCTTGGCACCGGCAGATACGATGCGACTGATCGTGATCGCCGACTCGGCCGCCGCGCCGATGACTTCGAAGGTCACGGTGGCGACCGTGCCCTTGCGGCCGCCGACGGCGGCCTGGCTGGCGAGGTCGACGACGATCTGGCCACTCTCCTGGTCGATCGTCTTCGTGAAGCTTGCCGCCGGATCGACCTGCTTGAGCAGGTCGCCCTCGGCGACGTCGACAGCCCTCAGGACAGCCGCGTCATAACTCACCAGCAGCCCCAGGCTCCTCACCCCCAGGCCGGACGCGGAGTTGATCGACAGGCTGATCCGGTCGCCCACCTTGGCCTGGCTCGGCCCCTGCCAGCCCAGCGTCAGCGGCTCGTTGCCCGGGGGCGGCACGTCCGCAACCGGCGGCACGTCCGCAACCGGCGGCTCGCCCGCTGCGGCTGGCGGCGCGGCGGATACCGGCGGCGGCGGACTGCGATACAGCGCTCCGGCGGCGAGGGGGACCCGATTGCGGGAAATCGACGACACCGGCGCGGCGACCGGAGCGGCCGCCGGCGCGACGGTGCTGGACACCGAAACGCTGCCGACGGGCTTGAGCACCAGCGGCGCATTGCGCAGCGTCGTCTCCGTTCCGGACCAGTACTCGAGTTCGCGGGCGTCGCGCACCTTGCTCGCCCGGACGATGCGCGGCGTGATCGAGAGCACGATCTCGCTCTTGCTGACATCGTCCCGGTGGCTGGAAAACAGGCGCCCGATCACCGGCACCAGGCCCAGGTAGGGCACTTCCACGGTGGTCTTCCGGTCCTGGTCGCTGATCAGGCCGGCCAGGACCTGGGTCTCGCCATCGCGCAGGCGCAGTACGGTAGATGCGTTGCGCGTGCCGATCTGGTACGCCAGGGTGCCGGACTGGACATTGGGCACCTCCTTGGCGATCGAACTGACCTCGAGGTTGACCTTGATCTCCACCAGGTGGTCCGGATTGACGTCGGGCTCGACCTCCAGCTTCAGGCCGACGTCCAGGTACTGGACGCTGCCGGTGACGACCGGCGATCCGGTCGCGACCGGCGTGATGGCATTGGTGATGACCGGCACGCGGTCGCCGATCATGATCTTCGCCTTCTCGCGATTCTTGGCGCGGATGCGCGGACTGGCCAGCACATTGACATCGCCGTGGCCGGAATGGAAGTTGAAGCCGACGCTGAGGGCCGGGCTGGTCAGGATGCCGCTGCCGTTGAGGTTGCGAAGGTCATCGACCGTGACCGTCGAGGCGGTGCCGGTACCGCTGGGCGTACCCCTGGCCGTCAGCGTCAGATAGTCGGGATACTTGATGCCGATCTCGGTCAGGTTGGAGCGCTGGACTTCCAGCACCTCGACCTCCAGCATCACTTCCGGCTCGGGACTGTCCTGGTCGGCGATCAGCCGCTCGGCCAGGCGGATCGCCTCCGGCGTGTCGCGAATCACGATCGAGTTGGTCTTTTCGTGCACGAAGATGTCCTTGGTCTTCAGCAGCGTCTTGAGCATCGTCAGCATCTGCTTCGGATCCGCGTTGGACAGGTGGAAGCTGCGGATCTTGAGGTCCTGGTAGTCCTTCAGCTTGGCCGGTTGATTCGGATAGATGAACACCGTGTTGTCGCTGACGATCTTCTTCTCGAGCTGGTTCTGCAGCAGGATCAGGTCGATCGCATCCTCGACCGAGACGTCCTTGACGAATATCGAGCTCCGGATGTCCGGCTTGACGTCCTTGTCGAGGAGGACATTGATCCCGCTCGTGCGCGACAGCGCCTCGAACACCATTTTCAGATTGGCATCGCGGAGCTGCAGGGTCACCGGCTTCTTGAACTTGCCGCGCAGACTCGGTCCCGACAAGCCCTCTACCGCAAGCTTCTCGTCGAGGCGGCGCGCCAATGCCAGGGCATCCTCCCTGACCGGATCCTCCAGCAGCAGCGGTGCCAGGATCGTCCGCGCCGATTCGTAGTTGCCCTTGTCGTAGGCATCGGTCGCCTCGCCGAGAATGGCGGCATGGCGCTTGTCGGCCTCAAGGGCGGCAAGTCCCGTGGCCGCCGGCGTGTTGTGCGGATCGATGCGCAACACCCGCTGATAAACGGCGCGTGCCTGCTCCGACCGGCCGGCGCGACGCTCGGCCTCGGCAGAACCCAGCAGGGTGGCGACGGCGCGCTCCTTGTGGGTCAGGTAGGCCGCCTTGTAGCTCAGTTGCTCCGGTCCGGCGCGCATCGCCGCATCGAGCTGCGCCAGACCCTCCTCGTAGCGGCCCTCATCCATCAACTGCATGCCTTCCTTGTGCTGGAAGTAGCCCGCAGCGCAACCGGTCAGGACCAGCACCGCCAGCCCGGCCGCTGTCGCCGCCTGGAGTCTTCCCTGCCACCGCCCGTGCAAAGTGTTCATCGCCGTCTCTACGAAGTTGTGGTGGGTCAGCCGGGATTTCCGGTCGGCAACTGCTGCTTCTCCTGCAGGGGCAGGTAGGTCAGTTCGATCATGCCGTTGGCGACGCGATCGACGCGATACGTCCCGTCGATCAGGTCGCCCTCCGACACCGTGTACAGCCGGTCGCTGCGCACCAGCATGATCACGGCCGGACCTTCGGCATCGTCGTAGAGGCCCATGTAGGAGAACGGCAGGGGCGGCGCAGTCGGCTTGGGGGGCGGCGCGACGGCAACCGGCGGCGGTGGCGGCGGCGGCACGTACCAGGTCCGGGTGGCGAAGGCGTCGACGATCCCGGCACTGGGGGGCGCCTCTGCCACGATCCTGCCGATATCCACCGCCTCATCCGGCGCTTCCGGCGCCCGGGCGGGCTCCTCCGTCCTGGCCGGTTGCAGGCGGCGCAGCCGATCCATGTCGAGCTGCACCGCGTGCGCAGGCGGCACGGCAAGCGTCGGCCGCGGACGGGCGCTGTCGATGGCGCGCAATGATCCCCTCGGCATTTGCGTTTCGTCGGGTACCGCCGCTGCGGCAATGGCAGCCGCAGACAGGCCGGCCAGGCCCAGTTTGCCTCGATGCCAATAGCTCTTCATGATTTCCGCTCCATGTAGATGGCCAGTTTGATGGTGGCCTTGACTTGGGGTTCGGCGATCTTCTGTCGCTCGAACTGCACGTGCTCGAGGGCTGCGGTCGGCACTTCCGCTGCGATACTCGCAAGGAAGCGCCGGATCCGCGGGTAGTCCGCCTTGATCGGCAACATGACCTGAAAGCGCCGCAAGTGCCCGTCCGTCTCCTCGGCGATACGGTATTCACCCTGCTGAAGCGAGATGCCCTGCGCCGCCGCGGCGGCGAAGACCTTCGCCAAGGTGTCGGTCAACTGGGTTTGTCGCGGGAACAGCCGGTAGAACTCGCCCATTTGCTGCCTGGCTGTCGCCACGCCGCCCGGCTTGCCGCCGGCCGCCCGCTCCACCTCCCCGGCAATCGCGTTTACGCGTTCGCTGAGCTCGTCCACGCTGCTGTCGAGCGGCTGCAGGACCGACGCATAGAACCCGGCACAAGCCGTCAGCAGCCCGATGGCCACGATCCCGGGCGTCCCGAGGCGGTCCAGCCACTGGCGCGGATGTGCCTGCAACAGTGCCCGGATCCGCTGCGACCCGCCACTCTGCGGCGTCGCCTCGGCGGGCACCGATTCGGCCGGCAACGGTGCAAGCTCTCTCATGGCGTCTCTCTCCATGCGGCCACCAGGCTGAAGCGGACCGGCCGCTGCGGATCCGTGACCTGCTCCTGGTGGTTGCTGAGCGTCACCGACTCGAACATGGGCCGGCCTTCCAGCGTGCGGATGTAGTCGAACATCGCGGCGACATGCTTTGCTTCGCCCGATACCTTCAGCAGGCGCTTCTCGGCATCCGGCTCCATCGTCAGGAGTGCCACCTCGCCGGGCGCCGCCGACTCGATCGCAGCAAAGAGATCGTCCCAAGGGAGGGTGATACGCCGCAGCACCTCGTTCGCCTTGGTCACCTCGCGCGCCCTTTGCTCGGCGTCCGGATTGCCGCGTTCGCCGAGCCTGACGTCGTGCTGGCGGGCAAGCCGGTCCACGCGCTTTTCCAATGCCTCCCAGCCTTCGAACACCCCTGACAGGTACTCGTATTGACGCGCCAGTTGCGCGCCGATGCCTAGCGCCGCCAGCAGCAGGACCACCCCCAGCGTCGGGAACGGCCGGTAGGTCCTCTGGTAGTCGAGGTGAATGGCCCGCATGACCTCAGCTCCTCACGACCGCCAGGGGCCCGGCAGCATCGGCCTGGCTGATCGGCCAAGGATCCCGAAGTTCATGCAGGCGCAGCGGCAGGGAAAGCGGTGCGCTCGGCACGGTGCCGAGGCGCAACCACAGGAATGCATCGGCAGGCATTTCGTCGAGTTCGGCCAGGCAGGCCTCCCGCTCGAGCAGGGCCGGCAGGTCTGCCGCCCAGTGCGCGTCGACGCGCAGGCTGCGCAGGCGGACGAGGTTGCCCCGGTCCAACAGTCCCAGGCACAGCATGCCCGGCTCGACCAGGATCAGCCAGGCCGGCTGTCGGTCCAGCAGCCGACGGTGTTCGTTGCACACGGCCATCAGCCGCGGCTGGACCGAATCCAGGCGCATGCCGAGCGTCGTCATGACGCTGCGCAAGTCCTCGATCAGGCTACGCTCGATGCCGCTGGCCAGCCGCAGCGGCAGATCCGACGCCGGGCTGGCGCGCAGTTCCCAGCGCTCCGCGGCGTCGCCATAGACTTCCTGAAAACAATGCCGGACGACGGCGGCATCGTCCTCGGGACCGAGCCGACTGCTGTGCGGAACCAGCAGATAGCGAACCAGGCTGTTGGCCAGCACCACCGTGGCGCGGCAGCGTTGCCGATCCTCGACCGTCGCCAGCGCCGACGCCATGACCTGCAGCGCCGCTTCGTGCTTGCTGCGTCCGGCGGTGCCGAAGGCCCGCAGGATGCGGCGGTCGAGCAGTTGCGTACCGATGCCCTTCAGCGACACTCTGGCGCCTCGCCGCTCGACGATCACCTGGTCGGGCGCAAGGGAAACCTGAATCTGGTCAGGAAACAAGCGTGACACGATTGATCTCCTGGAGAGTGGTTTCGCCCGCGCGCATCAATGCAATGGCGCTCTCGCGCAGGAAGTGCGTGCCGTTCTCCCGTGCCGCCTCGCGGATCAGGCGCACCGGCTGGCGGCCGATGATGAGTTCGCGAATCTGGTCGTTGAGGATCAGCACCTCGGCAATTGCCTTGCGCCCGCGAAATCCGGTGCCGTGGCATTGCCCGCAGCCCCGGCCGGCACGGTGGCCGAGGACGTCGGTCGGCTGGAGTCCGGAATCGACGACCAACTGTTCGGGCGGCGCATCTTCGACGCTGCAATGCGGGCAGTTGATCCGCACCAGTCTCTGGGCCAGCACGCCATTCATCGCGGACACGAAACTGTAGGGATCGACGCCCATGTGTATGAAGCGGCCGATGACGTCGAAGACGTTGTTGGCGTGCACCGTCGTAAAGACCAGGTGACCGGTCAAGGCCGACTGGATGGCGATCTGGGCGGTTTCCGGATCGCGGATCTCGCCAACCATGATCTTGTCCGGATCATGGCGCAGGATGGACCGCAGGCCACGCGCGAACGTCAGTCCCTTCTTCTCGTTTACGGGAATCTGCAGGACGCCCGGCAGTTGATACTCGACCGGATCCTCGATGGTGATGATCTTGTCCTGGCCGTTGTTGATCTCGCTGATCGCGGCGTACAGCGTCGTCGTCTTGCCGCTGCCGGTCGGTCCGGTGACCAGCAACATGCCGTGCGCCTCCGCCGACAGGCGGCGCACGGCGGCCATCGAGGCTGGATCAAAGCCGAGGTAGTCCAGCCGGAGGCCCTTGATCTGGTCGGTAACCGCCTGCTTGTCGAGTATCCGCAGTACCGAGTCCTCGCCGAAAATGCAGGGCATGATGGAGACGCGGAAATCGACTTCCTTGCCGTTGGCCGCCACCTTGAAGCGCCCATCCTGCGGAACGCGGCGCTCGGAAATGTCCAGGTCGGACATCACCTTGATCCGGGAGATGACCTGTTCGGCGAGATCCACCCCACCGACGTCGCCGACCGCGCGCAGCACGCCGTCGATGCGGTACTTGATCGTCAGGCCGGCCGGCCCGCTCTCGAGGTGGATGTCGCTCGCGCCGGCCCGCAGCGCGTCGTAGATCGTCGAGTGCACCAGCTTGACCACGGGACTGGTGTCCTCGCTGATGCTCTTGAACGACAGTTGTTCGATGCCCCCGGTTCCGCCTTGACCCTGCTCCGCGAGTTCGGCCACGCTGTCCATCGCACGCAGGGTTGCCTCGTGACGGGCCAGATAAGCGGCGATATCCTTGCGATGGGCGACACACCAGCGGAAGTCCTCCGCGATCTGCTCCTCCGCCCAGGCGCACAGGCGGGTGTCGAACGGATCGCCGATCACGAGATAGAGGGCGCCCTGTGTGTCGCGCAGGGCCAGGCACTCGCGCTGGAGCGCGGCAGCGAAAGGCAGCACGTCGAACGCCGGTGCAAGGCGATAGATGGCGTCGATATCGAGGGCGTGGTAGCGCAGCTTGCGGCCCAGCGCGCGCACGAAGGCATCGGGATCCAGCCCCGACAGTTCCTCGAGCTGTCCGACGAGCTTGCGCTCATCGGTCACCGCAGTGCGCGCCCGACGGATCGCCTGCGGGCTGAAGTACGATTCCTCGCCGGCGGGAAGATCGGACATGTTCATTGTATGGTCCCCGCGAGATCGAAAATCGGGAAATACATGAGCAGGACGATGAGACCGATCACGCCGCCGATGAAGACCATCAGCAAGGGCTCGAACAGGCGGGTGAAACTCTCGACCCAGCGCGCCGTCTCGTCTTCGTGGAACTCGGCGATGCGCTCCATCATGTCCCCCATTTGCCCGGTCCGTTCGCCCACCATCAGCAGGCGGAAGGCGACGGACGTCGTCAGTTGGTGGCGTTCCATCGCCCGCGAGATCGGCTGGCCCTCGCGAATGTCCGCAGTCGCCCGGACCAGTTGCATGCGCAGCGTTCCATGCAGCAGATCCATCGCCATCTGCAGCGCCGCGACGATCGGCATGCCACCCCGCAGCAGCATGCCCAGCGAACGGTAGAAGCGGGCCAACTGGTAGTCGTGCATGCGCGCACCGACGGCCGGCAGAAGCCAGAGCAGCCGCAACAGGCGTTGCCGCGACGCCGGCCGGATCACCGCGGCGGCGGCAAGCGCGACGAAGAGCACGAAGCCGCCCAGGGCCGCGTAGGTATGGTCGGCGATGAACTGGCCCCAGTGCATCAGCCAGCGCGACAGCATGGGCAGGTCGCGCCCGACGTCCGCATAGATGTGGCTGAAGCGCGGCACCACGAAGCCGAGCATGAACAGCGCGACGAGCCCGCCGACGATGCCGAGCAACATCGGATAGATCGAGGCGCTGACAACCTGGCGGCGCACGCGATCGACCTGGAGCTGGTAGGCGACGTAGCGCGCGAGCGCCTCCGCCACGGCGCCGGTCTTTTCGCTCGCCTGGATGCTGGCGATGAACAGCGCCGGAATGTCCCCGGTGCATTGTCGCAGCGCCTGCGAAAACGGCAATCCCTGCTGCAGCGACTGGACGATGCGGGCCAGCGTCGCCCGGTTCTCGGCCCGCTGTTCCCGATCGGCGAGCGTTGCCACGGCTTCGGTCAGCGTCAGCCCAGCCTGCAGCAGGAATTGCAGTTCCTGGCTGAACTGGACCAGCGGGAAACCGGCACTCGGCAGCGACGGCAGGCGCCAGCCCTTTCGGGCAGAGCGCACCGAGATGACCTTGTAGCCCTGCGCGGCCGCCTGGCGCGCGGCTTCTGCGGCATCGCCGGCTTCCAGCGCCAACGCCGTCAGTCCGCTCATTCCCCGCATTGCCGTGATCTCGAAGCGCATGACTCCGGATTCCTCACCAGTTGGTAATGTCGGCCGCCTCGCCGGTACCGCCCGGCTGACGGTCCTTGCCGTATGAAACGAGGTCGATTTCGCCGTGCTGCCCGGGCACGGTCATCATGTAGGGGCTGCCCCAGGGATCCGGCGGGACCGCCCGCTTGAGGTAGGGGCCGTCCCACCTGGGTTCGCTGGCGGGACGCTCGACGAGGGCCACCAGTCCCTGTTCCATGGTCGGATAGTGACCGACGTCCAGGCGGTACTGATCCAGGGCCTTCTCCAGTGCGTCCATCTGGGCGCGTGCCGCCTTGATCTCGGACTTGCCCACCTGGGAAAAATAGCGCGGCGCGACGAAGCCGGCCAGCATGCCGATGATGACCATCACCACCAGCAGTTCAAGCAAGGTGAAGCCCGCGTCCCCTGCCGCGCGCCTGCCATGGTCCTTCTTCATCGTGCCAAGTGCCATGCTGCATCCCCTCCATCCGCTACTTGCGCCGGCCCGCACCGAGTACGGTCGATTTGGTATTTCAGCGCTATCAGCTTAATGAGGGACCGCGTAGTTGGCGCTGAGGGAGGGACCCTATTCCCCGCTACCTTAAACACTGTATTTTTTGCCGGGGTCCGGACCCCATGGGCATCTCTACCATCCCCACTGCCGGCAGTTAGGGGGAATTGCCCATTGCTCCCGGTTTCATATTTCCGTAGCGTTAGTCCAAATGGATCAACAGGTGACTCGCGGAGGCGTCGGTGACCAGCATCTGGAAGCTCGCCGTTTTGCAGCTTTGTGGTTTCGGTGCCTGCATGGCCGCCGAGTCGCCTATCTACGCGCTCACCGAGACCGACGGTTCCGTGATCCTCAGCACAGTTCCTGCCGACGACCGCTATGCGCTGCTGGTCGGTGAGAAGCCAGCCCCGGTCCAGGCTACGGTCGCGGCAACGGGCATCGCGGTGCGCCGCACCCGGTACAACGGCCTCATCGACAGTGTCGCCAGCCAATATGGCCTGCAGAGCGAATTGCTGCATGCGGTCATTGCCGTCGAGTCCGGCTACGATCCCTACGCGCGCTCGCGCAAGGGCGCCGGCGGCCTCATGCAGTTGATGCCCGGCACCGCCAAGCGCTACGGGGTCACCGATGCCCTGGATCCGGAACAGAACATCCACGGCGGCGCGCGCTACCTGCGCGACCTGATGCGTTTGTTCAACGGCGACCTGAGCCTGGTATTGGCCGCCTACAACGCCGGCGAAAATGCCGTCCGGCGCAACCGGAATCGCATTCCCCAGTACCGCGAGACCGTGGAATATGTGCCGAAGGTGCTCACCCACTACCGGCGCAATCTCGGCCGTCAGCCGGGACGGACCGTGCGGTGAAGCCGCCGGCGGTGGTCTACCCGTGTGCGATCAGCACATTGCTGGTCGATGACAGCGATGTCTTTCGCCAGTCGCTGCGGCGGTTGCTGAACAAGCACTTCCCGACGATGCAGATAGACGAGGCGGCTACCGGCGCGGAAGCCCTGCGCCAGCACCGCGAACATGCGCTGGTCTTCATGGACATCCGTTTGCCCGACAGCAGCGGACTCGAGCTGACCCGGCGCCTGAAGGCCGAGAATCCCGCGACTGCAGTTTGCGTCGTCACCCAGTTCGACATGCCCGAGTATCGGGAAGCGGCCAGCCGCAGCGGTGCCAGCGGCTTCATGTTGAAGGACGGCCTCACCGAGCAGGCCCTAATCGGCATGGTGCGGTCGGTACTGGACGACCTGAAGGCCTAGGGAACGGTCCAGGGACCGGCCTGAGTCAGCGCACCGCCACGCAGCCGGCCCAGGTAGGCGCCCTTCGATGCAAAGCGCTGGCCGGGACCGAGTTCGGCCAGGGGAAACGCGCCGGTGGCCAGGGAGCGGTTGGCGCCGTGCTCGATGCGCTCGATCAGGTACTCCTGGGAGTAGTTGTTGGCCAGTTGGGTAATGGCATCGCCGGCCATGCTCGCCGCAAAATAGGTGTTGGCCTGCGCGCGCTGGTTCCCCTCCCCGATGCCGCGCGCCGTGATCCATTGGCGCACCCGGTCAAGGGGCGGCTCGCCCACCGTCGGCAAGGCAAACGGCCAAACCACCAACAGGCGATCCTCCATCCGTGGTGCCAGCGCCGGCGGCGCTTCCCCCAGCAGCGTACCGGACGCCAGCAGCAGGGCATTGGCCGGCAAGTCGTTCGCGCCGAGTTGCGCCAGGTCGGCCCCCTCTAGCCAGAGGATCACGGCAGCGGGCTTCGTCGCACGCACGCCGTCCAGCACGGTATTCATTCTGTCGCCCGGCCGCAGCACCTTCTCCACGACCTCGCCCTTGCCTCGCGCCCGCCACGCTTCCCGGAAGGCGTCGGCGGCAGCACCGGCGCGGAACGCGTCATGCCGAATCTGGACGACCGATCCACTCACGCCCTGCTCGGCCAGATGGCGGACCATGACGTCGGCTTCCAGCAGCAGGCCCCGCGAGAGATAGAGCGTGTAGCTGCCTGGTTCCGATCGACCCGGCAGATCGACGTTGGGGAAGAGGCAGGGCAACTCCTGCCGCTCGCAGAAATCATGCACCGGGCGCCAGTCGCCTCCGGCGCCGCTGAGCACTGAGAACACCGGCTGCGCGCCGAGGTATCGATCCAGTTGGGCCTGCCAGGTTTCGGGACCGCCGGTGAGCTCCCAGACATGCAGCGTCCAGCGCCGCCAGTCGACATGCATGCTCTCTATACCGGCCTGTCGGCGATGGCTCTCCGAACGCGTACCGGCATTGTGCGTATCGACCATGGCCGTCAGCACGCGCAGCGTCGCCTCGCGCACGCGCGGCTCGGCATCCGGGGCGATGATGGTCGCGAAGTGGATGTCGGTATCGGTCACGCCGGGCGCGGGGCGCAAGGCCACGCTGGTCAGATAGGCGCGCAAGGCCGCGATCGCCTGAGTGTCGAGCTGGTAGCGCGGCATCAAGGGGTTCAGCGTCCGCCCGTCGATGCTGGCGCCCTCGCGCAGCGCCCTGTCGAAAGCCTCGTCGGTGTACTGCAACTGCCTGACGCGCACGAAGCGCGGACGGGCATAGCGGCGCGTGTTCTCCTGGCCGGCGAAGAAGCCGGGGACGGTGAGCGGGCGGATGACGTTCTGCCCTTCGGCGGCGCCCAGTCCGCTCTTGCGGTGGCACGTGGCGCAAGCGGCCTGGCGGCCACGGGTCTGCACCCCGCCGGCGACCGTTGCGACCACCGGTTCGCCCGAGGGCAGGATGCCGTCCCGGTACAGGCGCTTGCCTTGGAGCTCAAGGTCGGCGTCCTGTGCTGCCACCGGCACGCCGCCGAACAGGCCGGCCAGGCCCGCCAGCAGCAGTGCGTTCAGACAGCCTTGCCGCAGATCCACGTCGCCATGCCGCCTAACGGGCCAGCGCGCTGAGGCGGGTAGCGACCAGACCCCGATATTCGCGCACGATCTCGGCCGGCGAAGCGAAACCATCGAGTCGCAGCCAGGGCTTGTTCGCGCCGGCACGCAAGTAGGTCGATGGCGTGTGGTTCATCTTGTCGCCGCGCCAGGCATCGAACGCCCGTGCCACGGTCAGGATCGATTCCTTGCTGCCGGTCAGCATGTGCCAGTCGGCGCCGGCGTCGTGACGCGCCGCATACTCCTTCAAGCGGGCGGGCGTGTCGTACTCGGGATCGATGGAAATCGACACCATGCGCGGCCGTTCGGCGTCCTTGCCGAGGGCACGCTGTACCTGCGAAAAGGTCACGCTCATCACCGGACAGACCGCTGTGCAACTGGTGAAGATGAAGTTCACGACCACGGGCCGCCCTGTATCGAGTTCGCTGCGCAGCGATACCTTCTTGCCGTTCATGTCGACCAGCGTCACATCGGGAACGGCATAGTCCGCCTCGGCACGCGTATAGCCCGAGCCCGGCATGCCGGCGCCGTGATGATGGTGATCGTGATGCTGGGCAGCAGCCAGGCCGGGCGCCATCAGCAGCGCCGATATGGCAATGGCGAGGGGGATGAAGCGTTGGGCAAATGTCATGTCGGCGTCCTCCGTGATCCTCAATTGACGGTGATGCTCACCGTTGCGGTATTGGAAACCTTGCCGCGGCTGTCCTTGACGCGGTAGCTGATCGTCTCGGTACCGACAAAGCCCTTGACCGGCCTGTACGAGATGGTCCCGATGTTGGCGCCGCTGCGAATCGCCCCGGCGCTGCCACCCTTGTCGGGCTTGGCCACGATGACCAGGGTAGCCGGATCGATCTTGTTGGTGGCGTCGAGCGCGGTATCGGGGTCAGAATCGTTCTGCAACACCGGCAGGATGCGCGCCGCATAGCTGTTGGTGGTCCGGCGTGGTGCCGAGTAGGCATCGTTCGACGCGACCGGCGCGCGGTTGGCGAGTACCGAGATGCTTGCTGTCGCCGGGGCCGACGCGTCACCCTTTACATCACGCGCCAGGTAGCTGAAGCTCGCGGTCCCTGCGTAGGTCGCTGCCGGCACATAGACGAAGCTGCCGTCGGCATTCAAGGTCAAGGTACCGCTCGTCGGAGCACTCACGAGTTCGGCGCTCAGCGCATCGCCCTCGGCATCGCCGTCGTTGCCCAGGACGCCGGGGGCGCCAGTCGTCAGCGTGCCGCCCTGCACCATCTGGTACACGTCGTTTCCGGCCACGGGCGGCGTGTTGGTCGGCGGCGGAGGCGGCGGCGGCGGATCGCCACCGCCGCCGCCGGCTGCCAGCAGCTCGTAGGCCGCCCGCACGCGCAGGCTGCCGGCCCCGTAGGCGTTGTCCGCGCCGGGGACGCCGAGGTCCAGGGCGCTGTCGCGCAAGGCGGCCTCGATCGCGGCAACCGTCGCGCTTGGGAATGCGCCGGACAGCAGTGCCATGGCGCCGGCCGCATGCGGCGCCGCGTAGGACGTGCCGTCGACATAGGCGTAGAGCGGCAGGCCGCCGAACGAGAGGTCGCTGGTATAGATGTTCACACCCGGCGCGGTCAGCGTCGGAAAAACCGAACCGTCGCACGCCGAGGGGCCGCGACTGGAGAAATAGGCAATGGCATTGCTGCTGTCAACCGCGCCCACCGAGTAGGCCTGGGTGTTGTTGCCGGGACTGACGCTGGTCGCGGTCCCCGGGCCGTCGTTGCCGGCCGAAAAGACCACCGCGATGCCGGCGTTCTTGAGCAAGGCGATGTCGTCGTTGAACTCGGTGATGCACTGGTTGGCGAGTCCGGCGAAGCCCCACGAGGCGTTCGCCACGTGCGGCGCGTCGTCGGTGTCCGGGTTGCCGTCGGGGTCGAGCAGCCACTGGAAGCCTTCGTGGATCTGGCTGAACGACGACAGACCTGCGTCGTCATACTGTTTGAAGGCGATCCACTGCGCGTCGGGCACCATGCCGATCGCCGTGCCGCCGACCGAGCCGCCGGCCATGATGCCCATGGTCTGCGTGCCGTGGCCGTGCGCGTCGTAGGGTGTCGCATGCTCGCCATGCGGATCGAACCAACTGTTGCCGCCACCGCGGAACTTCGCGGCCAGGTCCGGATGCATGCCATCGACGCCGGTGTCCATGCTGGCGACGACGACGCCGGTTCCGGTATGACCCAGCGCCCAGACGTCCGGGGCCTGTACGGCGGTCAGGTTCCACTCGGCCGGCGCCGCCGTGCCGGTACCGACGTCGGGCGCCGCCATCGGCGCGTCGTAGCGGATGCTGGCGATCCTCGGCATGCGGGCGAGACGCGCGACGCGCGACGCCGGCAGCTTTGCCGCCATGCCGTTGATTGCCCACAGGCGCTTGTGCTTGCGGCCGCCCAGCGCCTGCACATCGGTCTCCAGGCCCGGCAGGTGCCGGTCGGCGTGGTCCTTCAACTCGCGGACGGTCTTGCGCAGCCGCTCCCTGCGTTCCAGGTGACGATGCCTGGCGACATTGGGGCGGTCGCGCAACTGGATGATGACGCCCACCTCATCGCCGGGCGCCATCGTTGCCAGTCGTGCCGCCAGGTCGGGATCGATGGCGCCTGCCGTCGCATCGGTCGCGGCGAAGGCTGCCGCGAACAGAAGGGCCAGTGAGGTTTTCGCGAAGGTCTTCATGTTGCCATCCTCACTTGACGATCAGGTGGGGGACTTCGACATCGCCGGCGACCAGCGTCACCAGTGCGCCGGGTTTCAGGTGGTTGCCGGGGTTGCCGAACAGCATTCCGTAGTCGCGGTCGGTATGGATGTTGTTCTGCGCACCCGCGCGCAACCGGCCGAGCTTGGCAGTATTCGGTACGCCGAACTTCAGGCCGGTCGCCTCATCCATCAGGTAGGCGGGAACCTTGCGGTCAAGCAGGACCTTCGCCAATTCAGGATCGACCACCCGGTAACGCAGGTCGACCATGAAGCCGCCGGCACTTACCCGAAGCCCGGTGACGTGGATGCCGAGCGCATTTCCTTGCTCGGCAGCCGCCGTCAGGACAGCCGGCGCGGTGGTTGCGGGTGCCTGGGCGTTCTTCGGCGCGGTCCCGGCGCAGGCTGCAAGGCATAGCGTGGCCAGCACGGAAAAAGTCAGCCGTGGCGACGCGCCGAGGTGGTTCGCTCTACGGGTGGCTGGGGTCATTTCGCTCATCCTCGGTGGGTGCCCGGCCGGCAGGCCGGGCACGTTGCTGCTCAGGGCAGAGAGATTGCATCCATCGTCGAGCCGGCGCCGATACCCACCGTAGCCGGTAGGGTCAGCACGTTGCTGAAGCTCGCACAGGCGGAGGCTGCCCCCGTCGTCGCGCCATTGCACGAGAACACGTTACTCGTCGTGCCTGACAAGGCGGTCGGCGTGCCGGGCGGATCGTAGGTCGCGAAGGCGCCGGTCGTACGCAACTGGATGTCGCCGTTGGGCATGACTTTGGCGTACTTCACATTCTCCGACCCTGCCGTCAAGCCGATATCCGGATTGGCGTCGAAGTACAGGGTGGGCACGCAGGTCGTGCCGGCGAAACCGAAACTGCCCGGCGCGCAATACCACAGGTCCTGCTGGTTGACCGGCGGGACGGCCGCGACCGCACCGGTGGTCGAGAACACCAGTCCACCATCGGGCGTCAGCGCGAAGGCATCCACATCGAGGGCCGCGACGCCAGCCATGCCAATGGTGGATCCGGCGAAGAACATCCGCCATTGGCTGCCGTTCCAGTGCACGATGTCCTCGTCCTGGACGCCGGCAAGGCCTGGCAGGTTGGTGTTGTCATTGCTGAAGGACAGGTAGATGTCGTTCGGGCCGTTGTAGATGAACGCATCGACGTTGGCTCCTGCCGGTACGCTGGCGGGTGCCACCGATGCATCGAACACTCGCGCGAACGTACCGTCGGAGCGATAGGCGTAGATGTCGGCATCGTCGTTGGGGCCGGCCACTCCGGTAACCGGCGCACCGGTGGTCGTGCCGGTGGTCGTGAAGTACGCGACCACGGTGACGGCCTGGATGGTGTCCGTGTCGGTGGCGCTGTTGTTGGCACCATTCGGGTCGGTGACGCCGATCGGGACCGCCACCGTCGCGGTGTTGACCAAGGTGCCGCTGGCGCCGACCGCCACCGTGCCATTGACCGTGAAGGTCGCGCTGCCGCCGCTGGCCAGATCGACGGTGGTGCCGATATTGCCCGTGCCCGCGGCTGCGCCGCAGGCGGACCCTGCCGAGGCGGCACAACTCCAGCTCGCGTTGGTCAGGGCTGCCGGCATGGTGTCGGTCACCGTCGCGCCGGTCGCCGCACTCGGGCCGGCATTGCTGGCGACGACGGTGTAGCTGACGACCGCTCCCGGCACGACGCTCGCCAGCCCGTCGGTCTTGGTGATGCCGAGATCCGCCGCCAGCGCCGACAGGATGGTCGTGCTGTCGGTGGCGCTGTTGTTGGTGGGCGTCGGATCGACGGGCGTAACCGTTACGGTCGCCGTGTTCGACAGGGTGCCGCTTGCCGTCGGGCTGACGGTGCCGTTGACGATGAACGTCGCCGAGCCGGCCGCCGCCAGACTCACCGGCGCATTGATGCTGCCGCTGCCGGTTGCCGGGCAGGACGAGCCGGCCGTTGCCGTGCAACTCCAGGTAACGCCGGTCAAGGCGGCAGGCATCGCATCGCTCACGGTAACGACCGGCGCTGCGCCTGTTCCGGCATTGCTGGCGACGATGGTGTACTGGATCGGGTCGCCCGCGGCGACGCTGGTCAGGCCGTCGGTCTTCGCGATGGCGACGTCGGCAGGCGTTCCGGCGGCCACTTGCAGCCCGCCGAAGATCCCGCCGTCCTGGCTGCTGGCGGTGACGGTATTGAGACGCCGGTCGTAAATCGGGTAGCTGCCCGTCGCACTGGGCACGACGATGGCATCCGTGGTCTTCAATGCCGCCAGCCAGGCGGAGTACTGGTACTGGTCGCGCGGATAGGCGATGCCGGCTTCACGATACTGGTAACGGTTGCCGTCCTCGGCAATCATCTTCATGTGCATGCCTTGCAGCAGAGGCACATAGGCCCGGTAGCCGGCGTTGATCATACGCAGCAGTGTTGCCTGCCCCTGCGTCAGGTTCGCCAACGGCGGGTCGCCTGCCTGAAACGGCTTGCCATTCACGAGAAAGTACTTGGGCTTGTAGCAAAGCGTACTTGTCATCGGCAACGGCACGCCGGTGGTGTCCTGGCAGGCCGTGGGGGTCGCCGGATTGCCGTAGGCACCGCTGGCGATCGCCGCATGCTGTGCCGGGTCGATTTCGCTGAACAGCAATGTCGCCTCGGTGTCGTAGGGAACGCCGTCGTAAGCCTGGTTGGGTCCGGCCGCAAAATTCTTGGTCAGCGCACCGTACAGACCCATCTGGACCTGGACCTGCGGGTGGCTGCCGCTGTGATACAGGTAGGTGCCCGGCCGAACGTCATTCCAGGTGTAATCGGCCAGTCCGCCGTTTGCCGCGGCCTCGTGCGTAAAGGAGAAGACGCGCTGGCGGTTCTGGCCATCGGTGAATTTCACGGGCGTCATCGTCGCCGTCTGGCCGGGGATGACGATCGATGTCGGCTCCAGGGTCAGGTCGTTGCGCAGGTGTACCATCAGCGTCGTGTCGCCGGGCACAACGGTAAGGGCAGGCCTTGTCGCCATCCAGGTGGTGGCGTCAAGCGCGGGACAGCCGTCGGCAAGATTGGCGTTGTCATCCTGCACGTAACCCCAGATCGGCACGACTGCACTGTCAGGCATCGTGACCGTCCCGGCCTTCGCGCATAGCCAGTACTCCGCCGCCGCGGCCTGCCCTGCACCAAGCAGGAGGCCGATTTGAAGCGCCGCTGCGATGCCGGGCGCTGCGTATCTCAGTTTGATGTCCATGGCACCCTCTTATTCGGTAGGCAGTGGATAGGAGCGCGGCACGACGACGAACATGGTCAGCATGCCTCCCGGGAAAATGTCGTTGTTGGTCAACTCCTTCTCGCTGTGGGAGTGCCACATGAAGAAGTAGCCGGCGAACGGGTTCCACTCGCCCGATCCGGGCGGCAGCGTGCCGGTAGATCCAAGGTAGGGGCTGCCGCTGTAGGCCATGCCGTTCGTCACGTCGAGCTGGTTGGGCAGCGTGACCGGGATGGGCTTGTTGTGGTCGGCGCACCATTCCTTGCTAACCGTGTCGTAGCCGTTGATGTCGGGAGTGCAGGTGTGGCCGTTGTTGGCGCCGTAGATGTCCCAGCCCATGCCCTTGCCGGTCCAGGTGAAGACGCCGTCGTAGGTTGCGCCAGGTATGGCCTTGATGGTGAAGTCGGACCAGGCCAGGTCGGGGCCGGCGCCGGGGGCGCTCTCCAGCATGCGACCGTCGCGGCCGACGACCGTGATGTGGTTGCCATGGACGTGGAACGGGTGCGCATCGCGGCCCGCGTTGACCAGCCGCAACAACACCCGTTCGCTGGGATAGGCGAGGACCATCGAACCGTAAGGCTGGGTCGGCATCCAGGGGATGTTGTCTCCATAGAGCGTGTCCATGCCGTTGCGGCCGTTGATGTACCACTGCACCGGGAAGTAGTCGGAGGTATCCGGATTCAGATTGCCTTGCGCCACCTGGTCGTGGACGTAGGGATCCATCTCGGTGATCACCAACAGGTACTCGCGATCGTAGGCGGTGCCGGCGTGGTCGTACGCCTGCTTCGCCGCCGCCGGCCGCACGATCAGCGCGCCGACCAGACCCATTTCAACCTGCAGCGCGGGTTGCGTGCCGCTGTGGTACTGATAGGTGCCGGGCTGCGTCGCCGTGAAGGTGTAAGTGACCGTGCCGCCAACCGCTGCTTCCGCGGTCTGGAGTCCGGCGACACCACCCGTGGCGGTCACGTTCGACTGGCCGGGAAACACGATCGAGGTCGGTACCGGCAACTGGTTGGTCAGGGTGATCGTGACGACGTCGCCCTGGGTCACGATCAGCGTCGGCCCGGGGTACTGCATGGTCGCGACGCCGTTGGCGTAGCCCCAGACCAAAACGCTGTTGGCGTCGGCGGTGCTGATGTAGTCCGCCTTGGCAGTCAGGTTGAAGCTGGGACCGGTGATGCCGGTAACGGCGGCCAGGGCCGTACCGCCGGTCGGCAGCCAGAGCGCAAGTGCGCACCCCAGGACGGTAACCAGTCTGTTTAGAAGTTGCCTCATCGCATTTCTCCTTCTCTCGGGCGCAGCCGGTTCAGTTGGTGATGACGATTTCCGTCATCATTCCGCCGAAGTCCTCGGCCCCATTGCTGAGGTAATTGAGGTTGGTGGTGTAAAGGAAATAGGTGCCGGCCGGTACGCCGCTGGTGTCGATCAGGACGTCGCTGGTTTCGCCGCCGCCCAGCGTGATCGCGGCGGTGTTGTAGGACAGGTCCTTTCCGGTGGCTTCCCCGCCCGTGCGCAGGATGCGGGCTCCCTGCCCGACCACGCGCATCGGCAACCCAAGTGCCGTCACTGAAAACAGATTGTCGACGCTGAGATTGGAAAGCCGCAGCAGCAAGGTCGAGCCTTCGGTCGCACGGTCGAGTGTCACCAGCGACGTGAGGGGCTGATTGGTGGCGATACCGCCGCCATTTGCGACGGCACGCGGGTTGTCCGATCCTGCCGGTATGGAAGCCGGGTTTACGGTGTCGGGATAGCCGCGTCCGTTGAACAACGAGTACGTGGTGGTGATCTTCGCGAAGGGTAGCGGCTGTACGTCGATGTGTTTTTCGTGGAAGACATGATCGAAGCTGCCCAACTGCAGGGCGACTCCCTTGTGGTAGCCGGTGCCGCCATCGATGTCGTTATATACGAACTGCGTGTAGGTCTTGCCGCCGTAAGTTATGGACTGACCATCCTGGGCGGGCTTGACATAGATCTGGCCGAGCATGCCCATCTCCATATGTTCCGTCGCCTCGACGTGGCAGTGGTAGATGTAGGTGCCCGGATCCAGGATGTTGTAGAAGTAGGTCAGGCTGGCGCCCATGTTGATGGTGATGCCCGATTCCGGCAGGCCGTCGAAGATGGCCGAGGCATTGGGGAAGCCGTGGAAGTGCACCGAGTGCGGGTCGAACAGGTCCGGGCGCATCAACATGCCGACGTTGGTCAGGGTGAGGAAGAACTGCTGTCCCTGATTGAGCTCGATGGTGGGCGCCGGTTGCTGCGCGGCCAGGATGCCCTTGTCGAGACGATCGTCGATGCCCTCCGTCCCCGGCCCGGTTCCCGTCAGGTCGCTGAAACCGAAGGTGTAGAGTTGCTTGCCGTCGGCCATGACGGAGAAACCGTCGCCGCCCGAGAGGTGCATGCACTTCAGGTTGGGGTTCGGGGCGCCATCGGGAACGGCGTCGCCGTTGGTATCGCCCGGGCACTGTACATAGACGCCTGCCGCGGCCGGCAGGGAGGTGGCGAATGCGGCGGCAATCGCGAGTGGAAACAGCAACTTGCGCAGGTTTGTCGGCTTCATCTTCGTGCTCCTTGCGAGTCCTTGTTTTCGGTCTCCGCCGGGAGTCCCGGCGGAGAGTTTCGCTGCTTACTGGACGTTGCCGCCACGGAAGTCATCCACCCGGCGGTTCGGCAACAGGCGCATGCCGATCTGTCCGGGCCCCGTCGTCCAGGACAAGGTTCCGGTCGTCGGCAGTTGCACCGTCCCGAGTTGCGTCGTGACGTTGGCTGCCGTGGTCTTCCAGACGGTGACCAGCCCGTTGGCGTCGGCCGTCGCCATCATCGTGTCGCCCTGGGCGAAGGACCCCACCAGGGTTCCGTGATTCTGGAAGCTCGCGCCGGCGTCCGTCGTCGTCTGTACCAGCACCTGCCCGCCGTTGCCGGTGGCGTATCGAACCCTGATGCCGCCGTTGTTCGCGACGCTCGCCTTCAGCAGCAAGCTCGCACCGTTGCGGGCGGCTGCGTTCGGACTGGCGAAGGTGAACCCGGCACCCTGGTTGGCCCCGAATTCGGTTGCCCAGGCGGCATTCGCTCCGCCGAGGTTCGCGGTACCGGCGCAGAGGGCGTTGTTGATGCAGAACGCCTGGTTGCCGTTCACCCGAATACCGGCTGCGCTGCCATCGACGATCTGCTGCCAGTTGGCACCGAGGTTGGGGGCATTCGCACGATTGAAGGTATCCAGCACAGTCAGCACCGGGAACGGCGGCGGCGGAACTGCACCGGGCTGTTCGTCGGCGCCGATGTCGGCAGGATTGGCGGCCGACCGCGGGCGATAGTCGCCATCGAAGTCGGTACTCGGGACGCTGGCGGCGTTGCTGCCCGCATCGACCGCCGGCGAGGCGGCAGCCACGTGGTAGTTGCCGGCAGCCGGATCAAGCGGCGTGAAGCCGACATTGATGTTGTTGCCGCCTTCATCGATCACCGTGGCCGAAGCCAGCGCATTGGTGTAGCCCAGCACGAAGGCCGGATCCGCGCCCCCCGACAGGATGCTGCTGGCGGAAGTCAGTGTCGGCGGCACGCCAACCGCATTGACCACGCCCAGGTCCCAGTACGGTCCGGCGGGATTCGGTGCCAGGCCGCCGGCGCCGCCGTTCAGCGTGGCGTCGTTGTAGAAGGACCGGTTGTGCCAGATGATGTTGTTGAGCATCGTCGGGTTCGAGTACGTCGGCTCGCCGGGCAGCGCGATCAGCGCCTGCAGCACCGCGCTGTGCGGAGCCGAGACGACGCCCGCAGGCTGCGGCGTCGAGTTGGCATCCCCTGCTGCGAATGCCAGGGCACCCGTGGCCGTGCTGTCGTTGTTGGCGATCGTGTTGTTGACGATGGTCGCGCGCAGCACGTCCTGGAGCGAGATGCCGCCGCCATTCACCGCCGCGACGTTATTGACGATGATGTTGTTGACGATTTCCAGCTTGTTCCAGGTCGCGTCATTGGCGGGGGATGCCGCCACATCGGCGGCATTGACCGCGAAGGCACGGATGCCCGCGCCGGAGCCGGCGCCGGTCAGGTTGCCCTGGATCAGATTGCCGTCGATGCGAACGTTGCCGGTGCCGTCGATGCCCGCGATGTCGTCGCCCACGAAGATGCCGCCGCCGTCGCCCGCCAGGTTCAGCAGGGCGCCGAAGAACACCTCGTTGAACAGCACCTTGTTGTTGCGGATGACGTTGTTGCCGGCGCTAAAGCCGTTGTGGGCGATGCCGCCGCCGTTGAAGCGGCTCATGTTGCCGGTGACCAGGTTGCCTTCGACCACGTAGTTCTCGGCACCGTCGTTCATCGCAATGCCGCCGCTACCATCGACACCACCGTTGGCATGCACCTTGTTGTTGCGGATCACGACGTTGTCGTTCTGCGAGTCGAAGCCGCGGATCGCGCCGACGCTGATGCCGCCGGCCAGGTTGCCCTGGTTATTGGTGATGTTGTTGTTGCTGACCACCACGTTGCTCGCGCCGAGGGCCATGAAGATGCCGCCGCCCGCCTTGCTGCCCGAAATCGTGAAGCCGTCGATGGACGCCTGGCCAGGTGTGGCAAACGAGTTGCCGGGGTTCAGCGTGCCGTTCTGGTAGTTGAATTCACCCAACACGAACACGCCGGGCGCCTCGCCCTTGACGAAGGGATCGTCCAGGAGGAAGGCCACGAACTCGCGGGCACCCAGTGTGTTGAGCCTGGCATGGAAGGCCTGGAGGCGGTCGAGCGGATTCGGATTCGCGTTGATGAAGGTCGAGCCCGTGCCGGAGCCTTGCAGATGCACCGGCTTGTGCATGACGACGTTTTCGTAGTACGTACCCGGGGCGACCATGATCAAGTCACCGGCGGTTGCCGCGTCGATGGCTGCCTGGATACTGCCGCCGGCGGCGACGGCATGCACATTGATGCCGCTGCAGTCGCGGACCGTCAGTTGAACGCCGACCTCGGAAGTCAGCCCTCCGACACCGCCGCGGGTGATCGTCAGATTACCGGTAGTAGCACCGGCCGGGACGGTGGCAGTGATCGAGCCGTCGGTCCAAACCGAAGCCGCCAGCGTCAGCGGGGCCAGGCCGGGACGATTCAGGGTTACGGTGCCGGCGGTGTCGCCGAAACCGTAGTCGCGCGAGACATTCGTGCCGGTGACCGGATCGAGCACCACGGTCGGGCCGAGCGATGTCAGGGTGATGCTCTGCGGCAGCGCATTGGCGTTGGTGCAGATCAATGCCCCAGCCTCGGCACCCGGTCCGTCGACCGCCCTGATGGTCGGCGTACCGGTCGCCGGCGCCGTCGAGAAGCCCGTGCCCGCGGCCGCGAAAGCGCGGATCGGGACGATCGGCGTATCGACGTAGGTCGTCTTGCCCGGATGGTAGTTCAAGGTCCAGGGGCTGACCGCATAGGTCGGGTCGTAGTACGGATCCGGCGTGCCGTCGGGCAATACCGGGTCATTCAGCACCAGCGTGACCATGTTCGGCGAAACACCCGACGGCGTCGGCACGTTGATCGAGAAGCTCGACGGCAGCAGGGCGTTGTAGGTACCGAATTCGTCGGCGTAGGTGCGGACGATCTCGCGGCCAGCCCAGTCCCTGAAGGAAACCGGAATCCACTTGGCGGCCAGTTTCTCGCCGAACACCGGGCTGCCGGCATTGAACTCGGCGGTCAGGTCATTGAGCACGAAACCGACCACGCGCGCTGCCTTGGGAACCTCGGTGAACATGTGGAAGTCAGCAGCGGCATTCTGCGCAGCCTTCACGGACACCTGTTTCATGTTGCAGAGCGGAGTGATCGTGCCCGGCGGCGGCGTGGTGATGCCTTCACCGGGGAACAGCGCGTACTCGGCCGGTACCGGGTGCGCCGGTTGGGCGTTGGCGACCGTGCCGACGCAGACCGGAGGCAGCAGCAGCGGGCTCGGCGTCCATTGCTCGCCGAAGCCGACGTTCTTGTCCTCCTCCTTGACGATCGCGTAGTAGGCGGGGGGTGCCGCCTCGACGATATACGTGCCCACCGGGAGCTCGGCGTCGCCGGCCGCGCCGCCGAAGGCGTAACCACCGTCGAATAGGCCGGGGCGAACCTGGTTCCAGGTGCCGAAGCCGTCGGCGCATTCTGGGATCTGGGAACCGTGGATGATGGGCCGGTCCTGAACGCAGCCGGATGGTGCGTTGTCGTCCCAACTGTCGGTCGCGCCTACCTGAATGGCGTCGCCAAGGCTGAAAGTAATGCCGTCGCCGCTGCGAACGATGTCTTCGGGCCCCATGGCGGCCGTTCCATCCGACCAGCCGAACGGATAGTTATCCACGTCGCAGAGCTGGACACCGGCAACACCGTTGTTGTCGTCGATGATTCCATCGCCGTTAGGCACCGGCAAGCCAGTCGTGTTGTTCAGGCTATCCTTGTACAGGCAGACCTGCACGCGGGGGATGCCGGGCTCCCAGGTTTCCGCCGCGCCGTAGCGCGGATCGTTCTCCGCCCGGGTCACCGAGTAGAAGACGATGCCGGAAATCCCGCCGTTCTCGCCGGCCGCGTAGTTCGCCTTGCCCCAGTCGATCAGGTTGGTCTGGCC
This sequence comes from Rhodocyclales bacterium, assembly GCA_016235765.1. Taxonomy (GTDB): domain Bacteria; phylum Pseudomonadota; class Gammaproteobacteria; order Burkholderiales; family Rhodocyclaceae; genus Fen-999. Next base: position 38,742 of record JACRIZ010000070.1, read on the forward strand.
GAGGAAAAGCTGCATCGCTTGCGTAAGGACTGGACCCGTCTCGTTGCGTGTCTCGTTGTTCCCCGTGACAGGGTTGATCTCCGCCTGCGGCTGCAGGGCCTTGTTGCCGTTCGCCGGCCAGACCTGCGAAGTCACTTGGCCGCCGTAGTCGACCGCCGCAGTCATTCCGGTCGCCTTGAAGCGCGCGAAGTCTACTTCCGTGACCAGCCAGTTGAAGAAGGGGAAGACCTCCTCAAACTTGTAGCTGCCGGTCAGGTCCGTTGCCGTCGCCTGGTAGATGCTGCCATCGCGGAAGCGCAGGTTGACCGCCTGATTCGGGATACCGGCTTCGCCGGCATCGCGGTAACCGTTCTGAGTGGCGGCGGATTCGAAGAACACGCTGCCTTCCAGGGAGCCGAACCAGCGGAATGACAGCACATCACCCAGCGCCAGGGCCGTGGTCCCGACCGTGACTGTACGGAAGCCGAAGAGATAGTCGAGCGGCTCGTCCCAGTAGACCAGTTGATAGGTACCGGGTGGCACATTGTTGATCGTGAAGCTGCCGTCTGGGTTGCACGGGGCGGCGTAGAGTCCCGAAGGCGTTACCCCGGGCTGGACCACCGTTGCATTCAGTCCGACCCAGCACTTGTCCACCGCCGGACCGGCAAAGTAGCCCTGCAGGACGGGTGGCCGCGAAAAGTGGTTGAGGCGGACGGTGCCCGAAATCGACCCCGCGTGGGCGGAGCGATCCACGTAATCCGGGTCGGTGCCGGGCAGGTTCCAGGGCAGAACCTTCACCGACTGACCGGCGATTGGCGACGGGCCGGCCGGGCTGACCTTGAGGAAACCGAAGGCAACATGGTTGAAGCCCTGGCCGAAGCCTTCTATGAAGATCTTCGGCTCGTTGGCCTTGACCCAGGCATCAATGGTCTTCGTACCCTCGATGGTCGACGTCTGTATCCAGGTGACGGGATTGCTGTTGTCGTCGAATTGCGGCGGTACGACGGTGACGCCGTACTTGCCCGGCGAGATATTCTTGATGATCGCTTCGCCGACCTTGAGCCCGTAGGGGTTCTTCAGCGGGTCATTGACGTCGCGTACCGTCATGGTGGTGATAACGCCAGTTCCCACTTGGGCGATGCTCATATCGGGGTTGTAACGGGTGCCCAGGGGATTGCCGAAGACATCAGTCAGGACCTGGCCGCCGGCGTCGGCGATTCTGACGCTGGCACCGCCGAGACCGCCGTTGGCGATGGCATCGTTGCCGACGCCTCCGTCATGCTGATCCCAGGTGTTGTTGATCGGATTGTGGTCAACGTGCACAAAGATCGATATTTGCGCGCTCGGCAACGGATGCTGGGCCACCTGAACCGTCACGGTATCCTTGTAGACCACGGCTGCCGGACCGTTGTTGGCGCCGGGCTGGATGCTGTAATTGGATGCGCCGCCGAGGGCGTAGCCGGAGTCCGGCAGCACCGTAATGAAGTAGCGCTGGTCCGGAACGCTGACATTCACTCCGCTGGTCGCGCCGGTACCCGACGAAACGACCGGTGCGTAGCTCTTGTGGATGGCGAGCGTGGAACTCGGTCCGCTGGGCGGTACGATCTGGATCGTCTGCGGCAGGTTGAGTGTGCTGTTGTCCTCCTCCACGATGTAGCGGAAGGTGCCCGGCAGGGTCGTGCAAACCCCTGCGGCGTCGCAGCCCTGCACGTTGAGCGTGAAGGCTCGTGCGCTCGTCATCGACATCATGCCGACCGCGATGGTCAGCCAGGCGCAGATCAGCCACAGCAATGCACTTTGATTTTGACTACCGTTTCTCGTTTCCATAACGCCCCCTGTTGAGGTTGCGGATCGCATGAATCCCGTATCGCAAGAGCCCGAATGAGTTGCCTCTTCGGTTGCCTGCAGACTATCGGGGTGCGGCGAAACAGCGCAGTAGTGACCTCACCCCAGTGGCATGGGGCGCAACCCGCGATGAAATGCGCGCAACACAGTAGTACCGCTGGTAGGGGCTTGACCGGCATACTGCATATCCCGCGATGGAATACGTAGGCGAAACCTGACTTCGCCGCGGTCATTCGCCGATATCGATCGCGGGGCGTTCCGATAGCGCCTTCCCGCTTAAGGTGACAACATCCAGCCAGCATCGTGGAAACCGGCGATGTGGCGGTCGCACAGGCTCCACCCGGGAGGGGAATAGGTGGCCGTCGTGGTTTCCATCGCGCAAGGGGGTGCTCATGCTGACATCTGATATTTCTGCGGGACACGTCCCATCGGGCATGCCCGGCGTCGTTCGACACACGGGCAAGGGGCGAGCATCCGATGCGGCCAGCGCAGATACGACCCCGGAGCTCCTGGCCCACCGCGGCGAACCTGACGCGGCTCCGGCAGCCGGCGCGGTCGATTCGTCCGTGGGGACCATGAACGTCGTACTGGTCGGCGACAAGTCCGGCTGTGCCCGTCACGTCTGGATCAACCTGAAGCCGCTGCGGGCCGATTTCGGGCTGAACTGCTGCTGGGTCGACGATGCCGATGGCGTGCGCGAAGTGGCTTGCCACACGCGGATCGATGTGATTCTCCACGACGTGTCGCCGAGCGCGACGCGGCTCGAACTGGTCGATGGGCTACGGCAGGCCAGCGGCGGCGCGACCATGATCGTGCTGACCGAGGACGATCGGCCGGATATTCTTCGCCAAGTCCGTGCCCTCGGCATCGAGGACCACCTCAGTTGGAACAACATCCGGGTCGCGACCTTGCGGCGCGTGATCGGCCGCGTCATCGAGCGGCGACGCTTTCAGTTGCAGATCGATTCATCGCTGCGCCGCGAACGCTTGCGCGGCAAGGTGCTGGCCAGGATCGCGGAGTGTGCGGCCCTGACGGAAGTGCTCGCCGACCTCAGTGAGGGCTTGCGCCAGGAGGTCAGTTGCGCCGACTTCGGTTTCGCCATCGACGCCGACGAGGCGTCCGGCGGACTGCTGCTGTGGCCGAACGCCGACTGCATCTCGGCGCAGTTGGCCAGCCGGGCGCTGAGCTACGCCCAGGAACATCCCGGCGCGAGAAGCCTCCAGTCCGAAGGGGCCGGCTACGTCGAGCCGATCCTGAACGGCGACCGGCTGGTCGGCAAACTGGTGATGCTGCCCCGCCCCGGCATGACCGTCGGGGAATCGTTGCTCGCGCACGCCAGGCTCGCCACGGAACTGGTCGCACTGGCAGTGGATCGACTGCAAACGGCCAAGAGCCTGCGCCAATCGCACGAAGAACTGCGCCAGTTGTCGGCGCAACTCCTGAATATCCAGGAGGCGGAACGCCAGCGCATCGCCGGCGACCTTCACGACGTGATCGGCCAGTCGCTGAGCGTCGTGAAAGTGGCCATCGAGGAGGCACAGCAGCAGTTCGAGCGTGATGGCATACCCGATGCCGCTGCGGTGCTGGGTCGTTTGGTGCCCTGGGTAAAGCAGGCGCTCGCCGAGGTGCGACGGGTTTCGATGGACTTGCGGCCGGCCATCATCGACGATCTTGGCCTGTTGCCTACCCTGTCGTGGTTCTTCCGCGAGTTCGGCGCGTCGTGCCGAACCATTGTCGTCGAACCAAAGATCGCCATCCAGGAATCGGATATCCCCGCACCGCTCAAGATTGCGATCTTCCGCATCCTCCAGGAAGCCGTTACCAACATCCTCAAGCACGCCCAGGCGACGCGCATCCAGGTCGTCCTGCAGCGTTTCGGTTCGGTCATCCAATTGGCAGTGATCGACAACGGCACCGGATTCGATGCCCAGGCACCGGGCGACGCACGAAACCGGAAGTCCGGCCTCGGACTGGCCAGCATGCGCGAGCGCGCCAGGGTTTCGGGCGGCAATTACGTCCTCGAATCGACTCCGGGCATCGGTACCAGTGTCTTCGTGAGCTGGTATCGGAACTGAAGCTTGCCGGCTGCGCGCCAGCGCCTAACATGGGAGCATGGCATTCACCAAGATCCTCCAGCTCAGCGACCTGCACCTGACGACGCCGGGGCATGCCCTGTTCGGCGCCCGCCCCGACGAGCGGCTGGCTGCCGCCATCGACCTGATCTGCCGTGAGCACGGCGACGCGCTGTTCTGCCTGCTGACCGGCGACCTCGCCGAGGCTGGCGACGACGCCGCCTACGCCGAACTCGCCCGCCTGACGGACAGGCTGGCCATGCCCGTCCACCCGATGGTCGGCAACCACGACCGCCGATCTGCGCTGCTAAAGTACTTTCCCGATGCCGGCGACGGGAGCGGTTTCGTTCAGCGCGCGGTCGAAACGCCTGCCGGGCGCCTGCTGCTGCTCGATACGCTCGACCCGGGCCACGGCGCCGGGCTTCTGGACCCGCAACGCCTGGCCTGGCTGGAAAGTCAGTTGCGGCAACACGCCGGGCCCGTGCTACTGGCGATGCACCACCCGCCGCTGGCCGTCGGCATTCCCTCGATGGACCAGTACGCACTGCGCAACGCGGAAGAATTCTGGGCCGTCATCGAGCCCCATCGGCAGCGCATCCGCCACATCCTGCTGGGCCACCTGCACCGGCCGATCGGCGGCAGTTGGCGCGGTATCCCGATCTCCTGCACGCATTCGCCCAACCACCAGGTCGCGCTGGACCTCGTCTCGCTGCCGCCCGACGGCGCGGTGCCCGGCTGCCAGGAGCCGGCCAGCTTCGCGGTGATCCTGATCGACGACGACAGCGTAGTGGTCCACCATCAAGCCATGGACGAGGGCGGGAAACGCTTCCCGCTTTGAAACCGGTAAAAATTGATAGCAGTCAAGGATATCCCGCGGCCTGAGGCAGATAGTCCTGCGACAAATTGTCACGGCTACCAGTGGCAATGGGAAACCGGGGTGGGCACCGTCTGCCCCGGCTCGAGGACCTAACGGGAGCGACACATGAAGACATTCAGCAAGCGGGCGACGGCAGTGCTGGTGACAGCAGGGCTGGGGCTTGCGGCGACGGCGGGCTGGAGCGCCGAGTCGTTGCAGGACGTGATGAAACGACGCAGCCTGTCGCAG
>JACRIZ010000071.1 GCA_016235765.1 Rhodocyclales bacterium
AACCAATGTCTTCGTGACACGGTCGCCGACCATAGACGCCGCTGTTGTGAGCATCCCTAGCCGGATGCACCTGATGCGGCAGGAACGCGACCCCCCTGAACCCAGGTTCAGGAGACTCGGCCTGACGGCACGCGCGGGGAACCCGATCGAGAGCACGGAACCTTCCGTGCTCTTTTTTTTGGCCGCGGCCTCGGACTCCCCGACCTGACCGAAATCAAGGTTTGCCGCGGCGGTGCAATGTGACAATTCCCGCCTGTCGCCATCCCAACCGGTCAAATGCGCCATCGTTCGTCCATCGCCGTCGCGCTGTTGTTGAGTGCCCTGAGTGCCCATGCCGCCGAGCCGTCGGCCGTGCAGGACAGCGGCAAGGACATCAACGGTCCCTGCGCCGCCTGCCATGGCGAGTTGGGACAGGGCGGCAAACGCGGCGAATATCCGCGTCTGGCGGGCCAGAAGCCCGCTTATCTGGAGCAGCAGTTGCGCAACTTCCGGTCGCGTGCGCGCCTCAACATCCCGATGCTGCCCTATACCCAGGAGCGGGAGTTGTCGGACGAGGATATCAGGCAAGTGGCGGCCTACCTGGCCGGCATCGAACTCCGGACCGAGTTTCCCGACTTCAAGGACAGCGACGACGCGCTGACGCGCCTGGAGGCGATGGAAAAGGTGATGATCATCCCGAAGCTGGCGGGCGACCTGGCGAACGGCAAGACGCTCTACGACGAGGAATGCGCCTATTGCCACGGTGGCACCGGCCGCGGCATCCGCCGCTTCCCGATGCTGGTCGGGCAATACACGAACTATCTGCAACGGCAGATCGACGCCTATCTCAAGCGCGAACGTCCGCACGACAGCGACGAGACCCTGGGCGTCCTCGGCCGGCTGTCGAAGCAGGATATCGACGACATCCTCGCCTACATCACGCATTTGCAGGACGTCAAGCCTTAGCCTGGCGGCACAGGCGAGCGGTTCAGCCAGGATGCGGCTACACTTCCCGGTTTTGTCCGCGGGAACAACGAGCGTGCGCTACTGGCTGATGAAGACCGAGCCCGGCGTGGTTGGCATCGACGACGTGCTGGCGATGCCCAATCAGACCGTGGACTGGTGGGGGGTGCGCAACTACCAGGCGCGCAATTTCATGCGCGACCAGATGAAGGTCGGCGACAAGGTGCTCTTCTACCATTCGAGCTGCGCCGAACCGGGCATCGCCGGCCTGGCCGAGGTGGCGAAGCTCGCCTATCCCGACCGCAAGCAGTTCGACCCGCAGAGCCCCTATTTCGACCCGAAGGCTACGCCCGAGAATCCGCGCTGGGTGAATGTCGACGTGCGGGTGACGAAGAAGACGCGCCTGATCGGCCTGGCCGAACTGCGCGCGCACCCGGAACTCGCGCGCATGCGCGTGCTCGAGCGCGGCAACCGCCTGTCGATCACGCAGGTCGATCCGGCGGAATGGGAGTTCATCACCAAGAGGCTGTTGAAGTGAACGAGTGGTTCGCCGGCTACCTGGTGCTCGGTGCGGTGGCGGGTTTCTTCGCCGGCCTGCTAGGCGTCGGCGGCGGCGCCATCATGGTGCCCGTGTTGGCGCTGATGTTCGCCGCGCAGGGTTTCCCCGAGCAGCACCTGATGCACCTGGCGCTGGGGACGTCGATGGCGACCATCGTGTTCACCTCGATTTCGTCCTTGCGCGCGCACCACAGCCATGGCGCGGTGGTCTGGCCCATCGTGCGCGCCATCGCGCCCGGCATCGTCGTCGGCACCCTGTTCGGCGCGCAAGTCGCCGGCCTCATCCCCACCCGGCCGCTGGCGATCTTCTTCGCCATCTTCATCGCCTATGTCGCGGTGCAGATGATCCTCAACGTCAAGCCCAGGCCCTCGCGCCAGTTGCCGGGCTCGCCGGGCATGTTCGGCGTCGGCGCCTTCATCGGCGGCATTTCGGCGCTGGTGGCGATCGGCGGCGGCTCGCTGTCGGTGCCGTTCATGACCTGGTGCAACGTCAAGGTGCATCACGCCATCGGCACCTCGGCGGCGATCGGCTTCCCGATCGCGCTGGCCGGCACCATCGGCTACATGATTTCCGGCTACGGCGCGACCGGCCTGCCCGACGGAGCCTTCGGCTTCATCTATCTTCCGGCGCTGGCGGCGACCGTGGTCGTTTCGATGCTGGTGGCGCCGATCGGCGCCAGGGTCGCGCACAGCCTGCCGGTCGCGACGGTGAAGAAGGTCTTCGCCGGCCTGTTGCTGGTGCTGCTGGCCAAGATGCTGCACGGCCTGTTCTCCTGATGGCCCGCCCGCCATGGCTTGAAGCGCTGCTCAACCGGCGGATGCTGATCTGCATCTTCACCGGCTTTTCCTCGGGCCTGCCGCTCTACCTGCTGCTCAACCTCGTGCCTGCATGGCTGTACACGGAGGGCATCAGCATCAAGGCCATCGGTCTCCTGGCGCTGATGCAGATTCCCTACATCTGGAAGTTCCTGTGGTCGCCGCTGCTCGACCGCTATGTGTTGCCACTGGGACGTCGTCGCGGCTGGATGGCGCTGACGCAGATCGCGCTGCTGGTGCTGATCGCTGCGCTGGGCATGTTCTCGCCGCAGATCGACCTGCAGGTCATCATCGTGCTGGCGACGCTGCTGGCCTTCGTTTCGGCGACCCAGGACATTGCCCTCGACGCCTATCGGCGCGAACTGCTGCCCGACCACGAGCTGGGCCTCGGCAACTCGGTGCATGTGAACGCCTATCGCATCGCCGGCCTGGTGCCCGGTTCCCTGTCGCTGATCCTGGCCGACTATCTGCCCTGGGGGGAGGTGTTTGCGATCACCGCCCTGTTCATGCTGCCGGGACTGGTCATGACGCTGACCGTGGCGGAAAAAGTCAGCCGCGGCGGTACGCCAAAGACGCTGCGCGAGGCGGTGGTGGAGCCCTTCCACGAGTTCGTCAGTCGGGCCGGCTGGCGCGAAGCGCTGCTGATCCTGGCGTTCATCTTCTTTTACAAGCTTGGCGACTCGCTGTGTACGGCGCTGGCGACGCCCTTCTACCTGGCCATGGGTTTCGCCAAGTCGGAAATTGGCCTCGTCGCCAAGCACGCGGGCCTGTGGCCGGCCGTGATCGGCGGCCTGCTGGGCGGCTTGTGGATGGTCAAGCTGGGCATCAATCGCGCGCTGTGGCTGTTCGGCGTCGTGCAACTGGTGTCGATCTTCGGCTTCGCCTGGCTCGCCTGGCTAGGTCCGAACGCGGCCGTTGCAGCGCCGCAACTGGCGCAGCTCGGGCTGGTGATCGGCTTCGAGGCGCTCGGCGTCGGGCTGGGCACCGCGGCCTTCGTCGCCTTCATTGCCCGCGCCACCAACCCGCTCTATACCGCAACGCAATATGCACTGTTCTCGAGTCTGGCGGCGGTGCCGCGTACGCTGATCAACTCCGGCGCGGGCTATCTGGTCGAGCAGATGGGCTGGTTCGGATTCTTCCTGCTCTGCGCGGCGCTCGCCGTGCCCGGCATGGCGCTGCTCCTCCGCGTCGCGCCCTGGCGAAACTAAATCGCTTGAATTAGTCCATTCGGACCCCACTGACTACTTAACATCGGGGTGTTCTTGACGTTATAGTGAATACGTCAGGTCGTATTCACTCAACGGAGGCCGGACATGTTAGTAGTGATGGACATGAGCACTGGAAAAATAGAAGAACGGCTTGAGCCGGAGTTCGGGTGTTTCGAGGAGGAAGTGCTGAATGCCGAATGGCAGCGGCCGGAGTTGCAACTCGGCCTGCAGCCCGTCGTGCATCGTCGCGACCGCGCACCCGCAGAAGGCGAGATCGAGTCGTTCCTGAACGCCGTCTACCGTAGCCAGGAATAGGCCTGGCGCGCAAATCGGCCGCGCCCGCAAGCGCGCGGCGGGTGTCTTCTTTTTCTGACTAGAGTGCGTGGGTACGGTCACCACGGCGGAAGCCGTGCAGCGGCACTTCGATGCCGCGCCCGAGGGCGATCACCTTGAACAGTTCGCCCATTTCGTTCGGCGAGATCAGCAGTTGGACAGCGCCCGCCGCACGCAGGCCTGATGCCTGGTCGGCGTCGCGGCGGGCCGCCAGCAGTTCGCCCAGGCCCAGGTTGATCAGGAAGCTGGCCTGGTTCGTATAGCCGAGCACATCCAGGCCGGCGCCATGGCCTGCTTCCGCGACGGCCGTGAAGTCGACATGGGCGGTGATGTCGGAGAGGCCGGGCCAGGAGAACAACTCGTCGTGGGCGCGATGCCGATAGTGGCAGCGCAGCGTGCCGCCGTTGCGGCCCGGGTGGTAGTACTCGTGGCGCGGCAGTCCGTAGTCGAGCAGCAGCAGTGCGCCGCGCGCCAGGCGGTGACCCCACTCCGCCACCCAGCCGGCTGCCGCCGGGCCGATTTCGCTTTCGTACGGCGCGACCACCGGCAAGGCGCTGGCCGCCTGGGCCAGATAGTCGGGTGCCGGCCGCTCGGACCACGCGAAACGCTCGCCGGCAACGGTGACGCCCCGCTCCTGCAGCCCGCCATCACGCCAGGCCAGTGCATGGACCGGCATCGCATCGAGCAGTTCATTGGCGACCACGCAGCCGGAGAAGGTCTCCGGCAATCCGTCCAGCCAGGCAACGCGGTCGATCAGCGCCGGCGCCGCTGCTGCGATGGTTGCGCGCTGCCGGGCGCGCAGTTCGCCTGACAACTCCAGGATCAGGTAGTGCGCGGGGAGCTGGCTGGCGGCATCGAGGGCGAGCAGCAGATCGGCCGCCAGGCGGCCGCTGCCGGCGCCGACTTCAAGCACCGTCGGCTCGGAAGCGGCCATGACCTGCCCGACCTGTACCGCCAGGGCCTGGCCGAACAGCGGCGTCAGCTCGGGTGCGGTGACGAAGTCGCCGCCCGCGTCGCTGGCACCGAAGACTTGCGCGCCGCCGCCGTAGTAGCCGAGGCCCGGGCAGTGCAAGGCCAGTTCCATGTAGCGGGCGAACGAAATCCAGCCGCCGGCCGCGTCGATCTCGGCCGCGATGCGGCGCGACAGCTCCTGGCTGACTTCCTTTTCGGCGTCAGAAGGTTCGGGCAGCGTGGTATTCAGTCGCTCAGACGTCGAAGTAGCCGCCGCCCTTGCCGGAGATGATCGGCTTGACGGTGTTGCCATAGCGGAATCGGCGCAATGCCTGCAGCTCCGCATGGCTCATGACGCGCTTGCCGGCCTGCTGGTCTTCCCACAGCACCTGCATCAGGCGCTCGTATTCGGCTGCGTTGTGCCAGCGACCGCCGAACTTCCGATAACCGGCCAGGCGGCGCAGCAGGCGATAGGAGCCCCATGCCCAAAGCACCAGCGCAACCCAGCCGATGGTCAGCCACAGGTCGTTCTGGCCGCGCAGCCCCAGGGAATGCCACCACTCGCCGATCAATTGGCCCCATGCGTCGAACCAGGCGCTCATGGTTTCGCTATCTTCTGTTAAGTTCGGGTAGGCAGCCATCATACCTGCCGCCGGTGAAACTGCAACGGGCGCAAGTCGGCTACCATCCGCTGGCGTTCCGCAGGATTTCCACACTTTAGCTAGGTCTATTCATGTCTTCGCCTGATCTCGCCCGCCGCTTCGGCGGCATCGCCCGCCTGTATGGAGAGTCGGCGCTCGACCGGCTGGCGGGCGCACACGTGTGTGTGGTCGGCATAGGCGGCGTCGGCTCCTGGGCGGTGGAAGCGCTGGCGCGCAGCGGCTTGCGGCGGCTGACCCTGATCGACCTCGACCACGTTGCGGAGTCCAACCTGAACCGGCAGATCCATGCATTGGAGCACACGCTCGGCCAGGCCAAGGTGCTGGCGATGAAGGAGCGCATTGCGGGCATCAATTCCGCCTGCGAGGTGGTCACGATCGAGGAGTTCGTCACCACCGGGAACGTCGCCACCCTGTTGCCGGCCTGCGACTGCGTGGTCGACGCCATCGACCAGGTACGCCCCAAGGCGGCGCTGATCGCGCACTGCCAGGCGACGGGCACGCCGGTGATCACCACGGGCGCGGCCGGCGGCAAGAGCGATCCGGCACAAATCCGCATCGAGGATCTGTCGCGCACCACGCAGGATCCGCTGGCGGCGAAGCTGCGCGCTACCCTGCGGCGCGACCACGGTTTCCCGCGCGACCCGAAGAAGAAGTTCGGCGTCGCGTGCGTGTACTCGCTGGAACCGGTGCAGCGCCCGGAAGCCGCGGCTTGCGATGTCGACGAGCCCGGCCTGCAGGGACTCTCCTGCGCCGGCTACGGTTCGTCGGTATGCGTCACCGCCGGTTTCGGTTTCGCGGCCGCGAGCCGGGTGCTGGCGCTGATTGCCCGGCCCTGACCGGTATACTCGGCATCATGACGGCAAGGCGGTGCATCGCGATACTCGGGGCAGGACCCGCAGGCCTTTCGGCCGCGCTCTGGCTGCGCAACCTGGGCTTCGATCCCCGGGTGCTCGATGCCGCGGATCGCGCCGGCGGCCTGCAAAAGCTCAACTTCCTCGCCAACGAGTGGGTGCTCGGCCAGCCGGGCCAGACCGGCCCGGCGCTCGCGGCGCGCTTCGTCGAGCATGCCGGGGCTGCGGGTATCCGCATCCAGACGGGGATTCGCCCGCAGCGCCTGGACGGCGTAGCCGGGAACTTTCACCTGCGCCAGAGCGACGGGGCGACCCTGGACTGCGCGGCGGTGCTGATCGCCACGGGGACGCGCTATCGAGCGGCCGAGGTGTTCGCCGGCGTGGCAGGCATCGAGGGCGTTCCAGCCGATCGCATCGCCTACGGCCCCCATGCCTTTGCCGATCTGGCTGCGCAGACGGGGCAGCGCATCCTCATCGTCGGCGGCGGCGACAATGCCTACGAGAATGCACGCCTGTTGCTGCCCATGGCGGCGAGCGTGTTCCTGGCCATGCGCTCGCGGCCACGGGCCCAGCAGAGCCTCGCGCTGGCGGTCGCCGAGGGTGTCGCCACCGGCCGCTGCCGCGTGATGCACCCCGCGTCCGTCACGGCGGTTGCCAAGGGGGCGGCCGGCCTCGAGGTGACGCTGGCCGTCGGCGACCGCAGCGAACGCGTCGTCGTCGATCGCATCCATGTGCTGGCCGGTTACCAGCCGAATACCGCCTTCCTGCGCGAACTGCTCGCCCCGGAGCTGTTCGCCGCGCTGCGCTTCGACGAGCAGGGCTACCTGCGCATCGATGAGGCCGGTCGCTGCGCTCCCGGCCTTTACGCGGCCGGCGACGTCTGCAATCCGCGCTTCCCCAGCGTCGTTAGCGCCCTGGCCCAGGGCGCCATCGCGGCCAAGACCATCGAAATGGATACCCGCACGACATGACGGTCGAAAAGCCAGCCCCCACGGCACGCCAGGCCAACAAGGCCGCCTTCGAGGCCAACAAGCTGGCCAAATGGCTGCGCCGCGCCACCGGCCAGGCCATCGCCGACTTCAACATGATCGAGGACGGCGACAAGGTCATGGTCTGCCTGTCCGGCGGCAAGGACTCTTTCGGCCTGCTCGACGTGCTGCTCTACCTGCGCGAGCACGCGCCGATCCGCTTCGACGTCGTCGCCGTGAACCTCGACCAGAAGCAGCCCGGCTTCCCCGCCGCCGTGCTCCCTGCCTACCTGTCCGGCCTCGGCATCCCGTTCCGCATCGAGGAACAGGACACCTATTCGATCGTCAAGCGCCTGGTGCCGGAAGGCAAGACCACCTGTTCGCTCTGTTCCCGCCTGCGGCGCGGCATTCTCTACCGGGTTGCGACGGAGCTCGGCGCCACCAAGATCGCGCTCGGCCACCACCGCGACGACATCCTCGAAACCTTGTTCCTCAACATGTTCTTCGGCGGCAAGATGAAGGCGATGTCGCCCAAGCTGGTCACCGACGACGGCCGCCACGTGGTGATCCGGCCGCTCGCCTACGTGCGCGAGCAGGATCTGGAGGCCTGGGCCAAGGCGCGCGAATTTCCGATCATTCCGTGCAACCTTTGCGGCAGCCAGCCCAATCTCCAGCGCACCCAGGTCAAGCAGATGCTGCGCGACTGGGAGAAGCGCTTCCCCGGCCGTATCGAGACGCTGTTCCGCAGCCTCGCCAACATCGTGCCCTCGCACCTGATGGACGGCCAACTGCATGACTTCCGCAATCTGAAGGCAACCGGCGTGCCCGATCCCGATGGCGACACCGCATTCGATGCGGATGAATTCCCGCCCGCAAGCGTGGTCTCGTGGCCGGCCTGAGTGCTATGATTCTGAACAATTTTTCGCATTGCATAATCGCTCCATGACGACCAGAGTGCTGCCCCCGCAGGGCATAGGCAGTTGCACCGTTCCCAACCGCGTCCTGATGGGCCCCGGCCCCTCCGACATGCATCCGCGCGTGGTTGCAGCCCTCGGCAAACCCGCCATCGGCCATCTCGATCCCGCCTTCGTGCAGATGATGGAAGAGATCAAGGTGTTGCTGCGCTATGCCTTCCAGACCGAGAACGGGCTGACTTTCGCCGTTTCGGGACCGGGTTCGGTGGGCATGGAGACCTGCTTCGTCAATCTGGTCGAGCCGGGCGACAAGTTCATCGTCTGTCGCAACGGCGTCTTCGGCGGTCGCATGGTCGAGAACGTGCAGCGCTTCGGCGGCACGGCGGTCGTGGTCGAGGATGCCTGGGGCGAGCCCGTCGATCCGCAAAAGGTCGCCGATGCCCTGAAGGCCCATCCGGACGCCAAGGCCCTCGCCTTCGTCCATGCCGAAACTTCCACCGGCGCGCAGTCGGATGCCGCCGCGCTGGTCGGCCTGGCGCGCGAACGCGGCTGCCTTTCGATCGTCGATGCGGTGACCTCGCTGGGCGGCACACCCGTGCTGGCCGACGAATGGGGCGCGGACGCGATCTACTCGGGCAGCCAGAAGTGCCTGTCGTGTGTGCCCGGCCTGGCCCCCGTGACTTTCAGCGAGCAGGCCGTCGCATGCGTCAAGGCGCGGCGCCAGAAGGTGCCGAGCTGGTTCATGGATCTCGGCCTGGTGCTCGAATACTGGAGCGCGCCCGGCGGCAAGCGGACCTACCACCATACCGCACCGGTGAACAGCCTGTTCGCCCTCCACGAAGCGCTGGTGATGCTCAAGGACGAAGGCCTCGAAAATGCCTGGGCGCGCCACCGCCTGCATCATCGTGCCCTGAAGGCCGGTTTCGACGCGCTGGGCCTGGCGTTCGTCGTGCGCGAGCCTGCCCGGTTGCCGCAGTTGAATGCCGTCCATGTTCCGGCCGGCGTCGATGAGACGGCGGTACGCAAGCAGTTGCTGGAACGCTACCAACTCGAAATCGGCGCCGGCCTCGGGCCGCTGGCCGGCAAGGTTTGGCGCTTCGGCTTGATGGGGTATTCGGCACGCGCCGAGAACGTTAAGCTTTGCCTGGGCGCGCTGGCCGACGTGTTGTCCGCGCAGGGCGTCCCGGCCGACAAGGGGGCGGCGCTTGCCGCGGCGCAGGCGGTCTATACGGGGAACCAGGCCTGATCATGAACACGGAAACGCGCTGCCTCAGCGTGTTGTTTGCCGACATCTGCGGCAGTTCGCGCCTCTACGAGAAGCTGGGCGATGCGGAAGCGCTGCGGGCAGTCGAGCGCTGTTTGCACCGCATGGAGCGGGCAGCAGAAGCGGCCAAGGGGCGCATCATCAAGACCGTCGGCGACGAGTTGATGGTGGCCTTCGATTCCGCGGAAGCGGCGACCCAGGCGGCCGGCGAGATCCAGCAGCGTGTCGACGCGCTGCCGCCCGTATCCGGCGTCAGCCTGGCGATCCGGATCGGCTTCCACCACGGCGACGTCATCGAGGAAAACCAGGATGTCTTCGGCGATACGGTGAACATTGCATCGCGCCTGGCATCGCTGGCCAAGGCTGGCCAGGTGCTCACCACCGCCGCGACGGCGGCGCTGATGCCCCCGGAGTTACGGGAGCGGACGCGGCCGATCGACGCCCTGACGGTCAGGGGCAAGGACGAAGCCGTCGATGTTTGCGAGGTCCTCTGGAATCGTGGCGACGAAGACCTGACCATGCGTTTCTCGGCGCAGCCGCCGGCGGTGAAGGACACCCGCCTGCATCTGCGTCACGGCGAGGAGGAACTCTGGCTGGCGGCGAGCCGCCCGAACGCCAGTTTCGGGCGCGATCCCAACGCCGACCTGATTACCCGGGACTCGCGCGCGTCGCGCAGCCATGGGCGCATCGAGCGGCGCCGCGACAAGTACGTCCTGATCGACGAGAGCACCAACGGTACCTACGTCAAGTTCCAGGGCGAGCCCGAACTGGTGCTTCGGCGCGAGGAAGTCATCCTGCGCGGCCGCGGCCGCATCGCCTTCGGCCATTCGACCGACGAGGACGGCGAGGAGCCGATCGAGTTCGAGGTCGTGGCCGGATTTGCGAAAACTGACAAGGCAGAGAACGCCGGCCTCTGAGCGGCCGGCACCCTCCCCTTATTGCCGCCTGTTCAGTTGCTCAGGCAACTGCTCATGAACTGCTTGCGCTCATCGCCGCTCAGGGCCTTGGTCTTGGCTTCGGCGTTGCAGGCTTTCATCTTTTCCTGCTGGGTCGTCTTGGCGCTCTTGACATCTTCCTTCTTGGCCGAGAGGCATTCCTTCATGAAGGCCTTCCGCTCGTCGCCCGACTTGCCTTTGGCCTCGGCATTGCAGGCCTTCATCTTCTCCTGCTGGGGACTCGCGATGGCGGCGGATGCGGCGGTGAGCGAAAGCAGCGAAACAGCAAGCAAAGCGAAGTTGCGATTCATGCGTGGATCTCCTCGATATGACAGCGGGTTGGTAAGGCGATGACGGTAGTCTAATTGACGCCGTCATCGGATTCCAGTGCCCGTTGCTGGCGGTCGAGGAATTCCTGCATGCTGTCGACGCCGCGCAGTTGCAGGATGGTGGAGCGTACCGCCGCCTCCAGCAGGACCGCGAGGTTGCGGCCGGCGGCGACCGGCAGGATGACCTTGCGGATCGGCACCCCGAGGATCGTTTCGGTTTGCGCATCGAGCGGCAGGCGATGCGTCTCCGGCCCGGCCTGCGGCCGTTGCAGATGGACGATCAGCTTCATGCGCATCTTGCGTCGGCAGGCCGTTTCGCCAAACACGGCGCGGATGTTGAGCAGGCCGAGACCGCGTACCTCGATGAAGTCGCGCAAAAGCTCGGGACAGCGGCCCTCGAGGATGTCGAGCGAAACCCGCGACACCTCCACCACGTCGTCGGCGACCAGGCCGTGGCCGCGCGAGATCAATTCGAGGGCGAGTTCGCTCTTGCCGACGCCGGAGTCGCCGGTGATCATCACGCCCATGCCCAGGACGTCCATGAAGACGCCGTGCAGGGTGATGGTTTCGGCCAACTGGCGGGAAACATAGAGCCGCAACGAGTCGATCACGGCGGCCGATTGCTGCGGCGTCGCGAACAGCGGCGTATCGGAGGACTCGCAGACAGCCTGGATGGCGGGGGGGATCTCGCAGCCGTCGGCGACGATCAGGGCCGGCGGCTTGGCGGCAATGACCTCGCGCATGTGGTTCGCGACTTTCTCGGGTGTTTGCCGGCCAGCCCAGGAAATCTCGGGCGAACCGAGTACCTGCAATCGATCGGGGTGGATCAGGTTGAGGTGGCCGACCAGGTCGGCCGGCGAAATGTCGTCGCGGGTGATGGTGATCGCCCGGTTGAGCGTCCCGCAGATCCAGTTGAGCTGGAGGCGGCTGCGGTTGCGTTCGAACAGCTGGGCGACGATTAGCTGGCGCACGACCAGTGCGCGAACAACTCGTGGGTCGCCGCCGCATCCGGCGCCGCGGCCAGGCGTTCGCGGAATGTCTTGTCGGAGAACATCTGCGCCAGTTCGGACAGCAGTTGCAGGTGGTGCTCGGTCGCCGCCTCGGGAACCAGCAGGATGAAGACGTAGCCGACCGGCTTGCCGTCCGGGGCGTCGAACTGCACCGGCGTCGCCAGGCGCAGGAAGGCAGCGCGCACGTCCTTGAGCCCCTTGATGCGACCGTGCGGAATGGCGATGCCTTGCCCCAGGCCTGTCGAGCCGAGCTTTTCACGGGCGAACAACGCGTCGTACACGAGACTGCGGGCGAGGCCGTGGCGGTTCTCGAAGAGAATACCGGCCTGCTCGAAGACGCGCTTCTTGCTGCTGGCCTCAAGGCCGACGAGGACGTTCGACAGCGGCAGGAGTTTGGCAATGAGGGTCATGCTGGAAAGGGCTGGGCGGCGAAAGCGTTAGGAGCTTTGCTCGGATAGGGGCCGGATTATACCGACAAAAGCCCGCGGCTGCCCAGGATCATTCCACGGCCTGGTGCTTGAGGGATTCATGGGAGTGCCCGGCCTTCTTCTCCTTGTGCTTGAGCACCTGCCGGTCGAGCTTGTCCGCC
This sequence comes from Rhodocyclales bacterium, assembly GCA_016235765.1. Taxonomy (GTDB): domain Bacteria; phylum Pseudomonadota; class Gammaproteobacteria; order Burkholderiales; family Rhodocyclaceae; genus Fen-999. Next base: position 12,331 of record JACRIZ010000071.1, read on the forward strand.
AGGGCGTCGATGGCGGCGTAGAGATTCTCGTCCAGTGCCTCGACGAAGATGTCCTTGCCGCGCACATGCACCGTAATCTCGGCCTTCTGCCTGAGCTTCTCCACCGAGAGAATCACATGCACCCCGGTGACGTGGTCGAAGTGCCGGATGACACGGTCGAGCTTGCTCGCGACATAGTCATGAATGGCAGGCGTGACTTCGAGGTGATGGCCGGTGATGTTCAGGTTCATGATTGCTCCTTTGCGAGTTGAGGCTTCGGCGGCGGCCCGCCTGCGGCCCTTGGGTGAATCTGACGCGTTGATTGTTTAACGGCCCGGAAACCGCGCGCTTAAATGGATTTCCTCAAGTTGACCGGAGGAATGTTGAGCGCTTCCCGGTACTTGGCGATGGTGCGCCGGGCCACGACGATGCCCTGCTGGCCGAGGATTTCGGCGATCTTGGCGTCCGACAGCGGCTTCTTGGCGTCCTCGGCGCCGACCAACTGCTTGATGAGGGCGCGGATGGCGGTGGACGAGGCGGCCCCGCCGGCCTCGGTCGCCACATGGCTGCCGAAGAAGTACTTCAGCTCGTAAATGCCGCGCGGCGTGGCCATGTACTTCTGCGTCGTCACGCGCGAGATGGTCGATTCGTGCAGGCCGAGCTGGTCGGCGATCTCGCGCAGGGTGAGCGGTCGCATGGCCACTTCGCCGTGCTCGAAGAACTGGCGCTGGCGGTCGACG
>JACRIZ010000007.1 GCA_016235765.1 Rhodocyclales bacterium
CCGCATAGTCGCGGCAATACCGCTCCTCGGCCGAAAACACTTCCAGGGGCTTGTTGGGCGCCGGCATCACCGCCACGGTCGGGCCGAGCGGCGCCGAGGCGCAGCCCGCCAGCACGGCGGCGGCCAACGCCATGGTCACCAAGTTTCGATTCAGCATATCGCTACTCCCCGCTCCATCGACCATAGTCGGTCTCAATCCATGATAGTCCAGGCAAGCGCCGGGGCCTGATCGCTATAACGCCGGAAGGGTAACAAAAGGTTACCGGGGCAAGTGCATCTATCATGCTCGCTTCGCACCCACAGCCGCAAAGGACAGTCCGCCATGGCCAATTTGTTCACCCCTTTGGCGCTGCGCAGCGTCAGCCTCGCCAACCGCATCGGGATTCCGCCAATGTGCCAGTACTCCGCCACCGACGGCTTCGCCTCGGACTGGCACTTCGTCCACTACGGCAGCCGCGCCGTCGGCGGCGCCGGGGGAAGGCGGCTGGCCGACCGTCGCGCCCTCGCCCATTGCCTTCGGCGAGGGCTACGCCACGCCGCAGGAAATGGACGCCGGGGCGATCGATGAAGTGGCCCGCGCCTTTGGCGCCGCCGCGCGCCGCGCCCTGGCGGCCGGTTTCGAGGTGGTGGAAATCCACGCCGCCCACGGCTACCTCCTGCACCAGTTCCTGTCCCCGTTGTCGAACCGCCGCAGCGACGCCTACGGCGGCAGCTTCGAGAACCGCACGCGACTGGTCCGCCAGGTCGTCGCGGCCGTGCGCGCCGAATGGCCGGAATCCCTGCCGCTGCTGATCCGCGTCTCGGCGACCGACTGGGTCGAGGGCGGCTGGAACGCCGACGAGACGGTGCTGCTGTGCCGCCAATTGCGCGGCCTCGGCATCGACCTGATCGACGTTTCGACCGCCGGTCTGGTACCGACTGCCGTCATTCCCGCCGGTCCCGGCTTCCAGACCGAATTCGCCGAACGCATCCGCAGAGAGGCTGGCGTGCCGACCGCCGCGGTCGGTCTCATCACCTCACCGGCACAGGCCGACCACATCATCCGCAGCGGCCAGGCCGACATGGTGCTGCTTGGCCGCGAATTCCTGCGCAATCCCTACTGGCCGCTGGCCGCCGCGCAGGAACTGGGACAGCCAGCCGCCTGGCCGAAACAGTACCTGCGGGCAGCACCCCAGGGTTCGAAAGAGCGCTAGCCTAGTTGCCGTTTACCCAGAACCGATAGACCTTCTCGGCCCGGTTTTGATCGGTCTTCGATAGATAGTAGCCCTCGGTGGTCTTGAACACGTAACGGCACCAGTCCTCGGTGGGAATCTTTTTCCACTCGATGGTCACGCAGTAGCGGCCGTCGGGCGAAATGTGCCACTTGCCGGGCGCGGTCACCCCGGTCCGATTCATGAGCGTCTGCCCGATGCCGGACTTGTTGTCCGAAGAAACCGTAGTGGTGCCATCGGCATCATTGGTCCAATAATGGGTGCTTCCGGTCGTAGCGGAAACGCGACTCATCCTGGCGCCGGGCAGCAGCCCATCCAGTTGCTCCTTCGACAACTTCTCGGGCCCCAGCGGGCCGAGGTCGCCAAGTACGGCAGGGGCGTCGGCCACGGCGTTCATAGCCGCGAAGCAGGCTGAGGCGGCAAGAACGAAGCTGACTGCTGAGCGCAGCGGGGTATGCGAGCCCATGTCCATAATCGTCTCCGTCAGGTGTGTTGTTGGTCAGGTGCGCCAGCCCAGCTTAGACCGATGCCGAAATTGGTCAAGCGGCTGCGCGACAGCGCCGCGCCGGAAACGAAAACGGCCCTCCGAGCGGAGAGCCGTTTGAATACTGGTGGCCAGGGGCGGAATCGAACCGTCGACACGCGGATTTTCAATCCGCTGCTCTACCAACTGAGCTACCTGGCCAATTCAAGAAATCGGGTCGCGGATTATAGCCAATTCTCGCCGGGCCGGGAAAAAAATGGCCCCGCCGCGAACGGCGGGGCCACTCCCTCTGGCGCTATTTGTGCGTTAGCGCTTAGTGGGCCGACGCCGTGGCGGCGCCGACACCGGTCTCCGAACGGGTGTGCTGGTCGGCAAACAAGGCGCGTTCCTTCTTGGCCTGCGCGCTGTTGTCCAGCTTCGACACGATCCAGATGGTCAGGAACGCCGCGGACATCGAGAACAACGCGGCCGAGTTGTACGGGAACCAGGCCGAGCCCTTCGGGTAGTGCAGCACGGCTTCCCAGACGCTCGCGGAACCGATGGTCAGGACCACGGAGCTGATCAGTCCGACCGAGCCGCCGATCACGGCGCCCTTGGTGGTGCAGTTCTTCCACAGCACGGACATGAACAGCACCGGGAAGTTGGCCGAGCAGGCGATCGTGAAGGCCAGCATCACCATGTAGGCGACGTTTTCCTTCTCGAAGGCGATGCCGAGACCGATGGCCACGAAGCCGAGGATCACGGTGGTGATCTTGGAGGCGCGCAGTTCGGTCGCGGAATCGACGTTGCCGTGACGCCACACCGAAGCGTACAGGTCATGCGACACCGCCGAGGCGCCCGACAGCGTCAGGCCGGCGACCACCGCCAGGATCGTGGCGAAGGCCACCGCGGAGATGAAGCCGAGGAAGACGTTGCCGCCGACGGCGTTCGACAGGTGGATCGCCGCCATGTTGCCGCCGCCCTTCAGGCCCTTGGCGATTTCACCATCGACGAAGTAGTCGAGCGGGTTCGGGATCAGGTTGGTGATGGCACCGAAACCGATGATGAAGGTCAGGATGTAGAAGTAGCCGATCCAGGTCGTCGCCCAGGCCACCGACTTGCGGGCTTCCTTGGCGTTCGGCACGGTGAAGAAGCGCTGCAGGATATGCGGCAGGCCGGCGGTGCCGAACATCAGCGCCCTGCCGACGGAGCTCGCGGAAATCGGATCCTTGATCAGCGCGCCCGGGCCCATGATGGCGTCGCCCTTGGAGTGCACTTCGACCGCCTTGGTGAACAGGTTCTCCGGGCTGAAGCCGAACTGGAACAGCACGGCCAGGGCCATGAAGGTGGCGCCGCCGAGCAGCATGCAGGCCTTGATGATCTGCACCCAGGTCGTCGCGGTCATGCCGCCGAACAGCACGTACATCATCATGATCACGCCGACCAGAATTTCGGCGACGAAGTAGTCGAGGCCGAACAGGACCTTGATCAATTGGCCGGCACCGACCATCTGGGCGATCATGTAGAAGGCCACCACGACCAGCGAACCGATCGCCGCGAAGGTGCGGGTGGAGGTCTGCGAGAAGCGGTAGGAGGCGACGTCGGCGAAGGTGAACTTGCCGAGGTTGCGCAGGCGCTCCGCCATCAGGAAGGTGATGACGGGCCAGCCGACCAGCCAGCCGATCGAGAAGATCAGGCCGTCGAAGCCGTTGGCGAACACCAGGCCGGAAATGCCCAGGAACGAGGCGGCCGACATGTAGTCGCCGGCGATTGCGAGGCCGTTCTGGAAGCCGGTGATGCCGCCGCCGGCGGTGTAGAAGTCGGCTGCGGTCTTGGTCTTCGAGGCGGCCCACTTGGTGATCCAGAGGGTGGCGCCAACGAAGATGGCGAACATGGCGATGGCCGTCCAGTTGGTGGCCTGCTTGGCCACCTGGCCGAGGTCGGGGCCGGCGGCGTAGACCATACCAGCGACGGCGAACGCCACGACGGCCAGGAGAATGCGATGAATTTGGTTCATGTTACTTCTGCGCCTCCCTGATGACTTCGGCGTTGATGTCGTCGAACTCGCTGTTGGCGCGACGCACGTAGATCCAGGTGATCAGAATCGTGAAGGCGATGACGCCGACGCCGATCGGGATGCCGATGCTCATCGTGTAGCCCTCGCCGATCTTCTGGGCGAGGAACTCCTTGTCGTAGGCGACGAGCAGGATGAAGCCGTAGTAGGCGACGGCGCCCAGGATGGCCATGATGGTGGAGTAGCGCGAGCGGGTGCTCACGAACTCCTGGTATTTCGGGTTGGCCCGAATTTTTGCGTAGAGATCAGCTGCCATGTCTCCTCCGTGTCCTTCAAAGGTGAAATGCCCGGTGTCCGGGATGGCACGGAGTCTAGGGAGATGCGCTGACTCGGCTCTTACGCAAGCCTGACAGGCGGCTTACGCCGCCGACGCCGTTCAGGAGGCGAGGAAGCGCTTGGCCCAGGCAAGGAAGATCCAGAGCCAGAACAGTACGAAGAAGGCGACGTAGGGCAGATGCTTGTCCATCACCGGCTTCGGCGTGATGAACCTCACGACGCGAATCACCGGCTTCGTAATGATCTCGAAAAGCTGGTAGACCGCATTGCCATGGCGTTTCGCGCCGGCCAGCAAGCCCACCGCACCCTGCCCCAGCAAGGCCAGCAAGGCCACTTCGACCAACGCGCGCAGGATACTGAGGATCAACAAGTCGGGATTAGCCATGGTATGTTTCGGACCATTAATGAGTGAGGATTGACATGGATTTCGAGCATTGGCGCCATTATGCCCGCGGTTGGCTGCTGCATTTCTTCGGCCGCGAGGAAGCGGCGTTCAACGAGTACGTCGCCGCCTACCGGCAGCGGCCGGACGACGTGCAGGCGGCCCGCCACCTCGCCGCCATCGCCGCGAAGAAGAGGCATTTCGACGTCGCCGAAAAGTGGTTCATCGAGGCCTTGCGCCTGGCGCCCGAGGATGCCGACACCCAGTTCAACCTCGGCTTCATCCGCCAGGAAATGGGCAAGTCGCGCGAGGCGATCGAGGCCTTCGGCGAGGCCGTCCGGTTGAAGCCCGCCCTCGACCGCGCCTGGTACGGCAAGGGCCTCGCCCACGCAAGGCTCGGCCAGCACAGCGACGCCGCCGCGGCGTTCGATCAGGCTGCCCAGTTGCAGCCGATGAACGGCGAAGCCTTCTACCAGCTCGGCATGGCCCGGCATCACGCCAACGACCCGGACGGCGTCAAGAGCGTCGTCGAGCGCCTGCTGCGCTTCGATCCGAAGCGGGCGCGCAAACTCGTGCATGATGCCGAACGGGCTGACCTCATGCATCTGATTCCCGAATTGCCGTTCTAGGCACGCGCAGTTCCACGTGCAAGCCGGAACCACCCGGCGTGTCGCCAAGACTGACTTTTGCCCCCTGTCGCGCAGCCAGCGCCCGCACGATCGGCAGGCCGAGGCCGCAGCCGTCCGCCGTCGATCCCGCAGGCCGATAGAAGCGCTCGAACACCTTCTCGCGTTCGGCGGCGGGTATGCCCGGCCCGTCGTCGTCGACCTGGACCACGGCATCATCGCCCTCGATCAGACAACGGACGACGATGACGCCCTGCGGCCGACCATAGCGGATCGCGTTGTCGACCAAATTGGCCAGCATCTCGCGCCAGGCGTGCGGCGAACCGACGACCCGCGCCCGGGCGAGTTCGAACCGGATATCGACCCCGCGCCGGAAGGCCTGCGGCAGCCAGTCGTTGGCGGCATCGCGGATCAGCGCCGCCAGATCGAATTCCTCCTGAGCCCCCATGACTCCGGGCTCGGCGCGCGACAGCGCCAGCAGTTGCGCCACCAGCCGCGCCAGGCGCCGCGCCGTCTGCGCCAGCGCAGGATTGCTCGTCGCCGTGCCGTCCGCTTCGATCTGCGCCAGCAAGCCGGCGATCGGCGTGCGCAACTGGTGCGCCGCATCGGCGATGAAGTGACGTTGCGCCCCGATGGCGCCATCGAGACGGACGAACAACTGGTTGATTTCCGCGACGACCGGCCGCAGTTCGTTCGGCGTGCGTTGCGGATCGAGGGCTTGCAGGTCGCGTTCCGAACGGCGGCCGATTTCGTCGCGCAGTTCGGTCAGCGGTTCCAGCGCATGGCGCACCCCGGCCCAGACCAGGACGATGGTGAGCAGGAAGAGGGCCAGTTGCGGCGCCACCATGCCGAGCAGGATGTCGCCCATCAACTGCTCGCGCTTCAGGGCGGTGGTGGCCAAAGTCAGTTGGCGCGGCACGCCACCCACCTCGAATACGACGGAGAGTCCCCGCAGCCAGTAGCCGCTGTTGTTAAGGTCGAAGAAGGCCGGTTCGGTCAGCGTGCCCCAGGGGAGGTCCTCGGCGAACAGCCGTTCGCCCGACAGAACGTGGCCAACGCCGTCACGCAGGGCGAAGAACACGCGGTCCTCCGCCGTCGCGAACAACACGCGCTGCGCGCGCCCCGGCAACTCCGCGAATGGGCGGTCCGGATGGCTGCGCAACTCCTCGACGCAGATCTCCGCCGCATCGGCGAGGCCCTGGTCGAGCGACTCCGCCGTCGCATTCAGGGCGATCAGATAGACCGCCACCACGCTGATCAACAGGGCGACGACGGCGACGGGCAGCAGCAGCGCCAGCAGGTGGCCGCGCAGGCTAGGAACCGGCTTGCCCATCATCCACTTGCAGGTAGTAGCCGAGGCCGCGCACGGTATGCAGGTTCAGGCCGGTATCGGCCAGCCGCTTGCGGAAGCGCGACATGATCTGGTCGATCGCATTGATCGACACCTCGCCCTCGACCCCGTAGAGCGCGGCGGAAATGTCCTCCTTGGCGACGACCTTGCCGGGAACGCCCGCCAGGTAGGCCAGCAGCGCCCAGTCCCGGGCGTTCAGGTCGAGGGCCTGATCGTCGAGGAACGCGCGCTTGCCCTCCATGTCCATGGTCAGCCGCCCGAGCACGATGCGGTTGCCCGTCCGGCGCCGCCGCAGCATGGCGCGCACCCGGGCCAGGAACTCGTCCATCGCCGCGGGCTTGACCAGGTAGTCGTCGGCGCCGAGGTCGAGCAGGCGTACGCGTTCATCCAGGCCATCCCGGGCCGACAACACCAGCACCGGTGTATCGAGCTTGCGCTCGGCCAGATGTTTCACCACCTCGCTGCCGTCCAGGTCAGGCAGCCCCAGGTCGAGCACGACGGCGCCATAGGCCCTGGCGTCGAGCGCCAGGCAGGCGTCGCGTGCATTGCCCGCCGTATCGACGCCGTAGCCGTCGTGGCGCAGCGCCCGCGCCAGGCCATCGGCCAGCGGCAGGTCGTCTTCGATCAGGAGTACGGACATGGTTGGACGGATGATTCCCGGCGGATTGCGATTTTAGGCTTGCGCAGCCTTCATGAACCTTACGGGCAATGGCATCCGCACAAAGCCGCGACACCGCTCGTCGGGGGTTGAGGGTTCCCGTCGAGATGGGTATGATCGCGCCGGGTGTCTGCGCCAGGCTTCTTCGCTTGCGGACAGGATCTTCGTGCAGGTCGGGCCGCCGCACGGTCTCTATTTCCGTGGACCGTTGCCATGCTGACCGCACTCGTCATCGTCTTTGTCGTCGCCTACGCGGCGATCGCCCTCGAACACCCCCTCAAGATCAACAAATCCGCCTCGGCGCTGGTCGGCGCCGGCCTGCTGTGGACCATCTACGCGCTTGCCGGGGGCGGCGGCCATGAAGTCGGCCACCAGCTTGCCGAATCGGTGATGGCGACGGCGCAGATCGTCTTCTTCCTGATGGGCGCCATGACCATCGTCGAGGTGGTGGACGCGCACAACGGCTTCGAAGTGATCACCCGCCGCATCCGCACCTCGCAGCTCTCGTCCTTGCTGTGGATCATCGGCTTCGTCACCTTCTTCCTCAGCGCCGTGCTCGACAACCTGACCACGACCATCGTCATGATCTCGCTGATCCGCAAGCTGCTGGCAAAACATGAGGACCACCTCTTCTTCGCCGGCATCATCGTCATCGCCGCCAACTCGGGCGGCGCATGGTCGCCGATCGGCGACGTGACGACGACCATGCTGTGGATCGGCGGCCAGATCACCTCGCTGGCCATCATCGAGTCGGTGATCCTGCCGTCGCTGGTCAGCATGATCGTGCCGCTCGCCATTACCGCCTACGTGCTGCGCGGCAGGCCGGTCGAGGCGCGCGAGGTCAGCGAAGGCGAACACGGCATCCATACCAGCGAATTCGAGCGCAACCTGATGTTCTTCCTCGGCATCGGCATCCTGGTGGCGGTGCCTGCCTTCAAGACGGTAACGCACCTGCCGCCGTTCATGGGCATCCTGTTCGGCTTGGGGCTCCTCTGGCTGGTCGGCGACCTGGTACATCGCCACAAGGAGGACGAGTTCAAGCAGCACCTGACGCTGGCGCACGCCCTGAGCCGCATCGACATGAGTTCCATCGTGTTCTTCATCGGCATCCTGCTGGCGGTGGCGACACTCGAGCACACGCACATCCTGTCCGCGCTGGCCGGCTGGCTCGATCAGACCGTCGGCCGCCAGGACGTGATCGTGCTGATTATCGGCATCGTCAGCGCCATCGTCGACAACGTACCGCTGGTGGCCGCATCGATGGGCATGTACGACCTGGCCCGCTTCCCCGCCGACCACTTCCTCTGGCAATTCCTGGCCTACTGCGCCGGGACCGGCGGTTCCATCCTGATCATCGGCTCCGCCGCCGGCGTCGCCGCCATGGGCCTGGTGAAGATCCACTTCTTCTGGTACGTGCGAAAGATCAGCGGCCTGGCCCTGGCAGGCTACTTCGCCGGTGCCGGCGCCTACCTGCTGCAACATCAGATGCTTCACTAAGCACCTCATTTCCTGCTCATTCCGCACCAAAAAAAAGCCCGCCTTGCGGCGGGCTTTGAATGGGAAGTGTCTCCTCCTCCCCCTCCTTTGTGTTCCTTTATCAGGTACCGGCGGTGTTGATGTCGCCTTCCAGGTTCGGGTAGCGAACGTGGTCGACCAGTTCCTGGACTTCCTTGCTCGGCGCCGGCGAGATCAGCGAACCGACGATGACGCCGATGAAGCCGAGCGGGATGCCGAAGATGCCGGATGCGATCGGATTGATGTCCCACCACTTGGGCGCCATGATGCCGAAGAACTCGTAGGTCTGGACCATGTAGTACATGGTGACGCCCAGGCCCAGGGTCATGCCCAGGATCGCGCCCAGCTTGTTGGCGCGCTTCCAGAAGATGCCGCAAACGAGCGCCGGGAAGAAGGCTGCTGCCGCCAGCGAGAAGGCCGCACCGACCAGGAACAGGATGTTGCCCGGCTTCAGGCTGGTCACGTAAGCCGCAATCAGGGCCACCACCAGCAGAAGGGCCTTGGACACCACCAGGCGGCGGGTCGTCGGCGCGTTCGGGTCGATCATCTTGTAATAGACGTCGTGCGACAGTGCGTTGGCAATGGTCAGCAGCAGACCGTCGGCGGTGGAGAGCGCCGCGGCCAGACCGCCCGCAGCCACCAGGCCCGAGATCACATAGGGCAGGCCCGCGATTTCCGGGGTCGCCAACACGATCAGGTCGCCGCCGATGACGATTTCCGCCAACTGCACGATGCCGTCCTTGTTGATGTCGGCAATCGCCATCAGTGTCTTGTCCACCGCAGCCCAGTTGCTGACCCAGGCAGGCAGCGATGCGAAGCTCGATCCGACCAGGCTGCTATAGACCTCGTACTTGGCCAGGATCGCCAGCGCTGGCGCCGTGAAGTAGAGCAGGAAGATGAAGAACAGCGACCAGAACACCGAGCGACGGGCTTCCTTCACCGAAGGTGTCGTGTAGAAGCGCATCAGGATGTGCGGCAGCGCGGCGGTACCCACCATCAGGCACAGGATCAGCGCCAGGAAGTTCTTCTTGGCGATGCCGCGGTTCTTTTCCACGTCTTCGGGCGTCTTGCCGGCAGCCGGGAACGGTTCCGCGTGAGCCTTGACCGGGGCGGCGCGAGCGCCAATCTTCTTCTCGTTGGTCCAGGCGGTCTTGGCGGCGGCAGGATCGGCCGGGAAGTCCTTGACGGACTTCTCGGCAGCCTCGATCGCCTTGCCGTCCGGTGCTTCAGCGGCCTTCAATGCGGCGACATTGGCTTCCAGCTTGGCCTTCTCTTCAGCCAGGAACGCGGCACCGCCGGCTTCCAGGCCCTTCAGCTTGGCATCGGCGGCAGCGGCCTTCTCACGGAAGATCGCACGCACCGATTCCTCGGCGGCACCCTTGACCGTCGTCTTGTCGTTGAACTCCTTCTCCAGGGCCGTCACCTTCGGCAGGGCCGAGGTATAGGCGGAGATCTGCGGGATCGGGTTGCCGGTGTGCTTCACCGACAGCCAGACCACGGGGATCATGTAGGCCACGATCAGGATGATGTACTGGGCCACCTGGGTCCAGGTCACCGCCTTCATGCCGCCCAGGAACGAGCAGACCAGGATACCGGCCAGGCCGACGAACACGCCGATGCCGAACTCCAGGCCCGTGAAGCGGCTGGTGATGATGCCGACGCCGTAGATCTGGGCGATCACGTAGGTGAAGGAGCACAGCACGGCGGCGAAGACGCCGATGGTGCGCGGAATGTGGCCGCCGTAACGGGCGCCCAGGAAGTCCGGAATCGTGAACTGGCCGAACTTGCGCAGGTAGGGCGCCAGGAACAGGGCCACCAGGCAGTAACCGCCGGTCCAGCCCATCACGAAGGCCAGGCCGTCATAACCGGTGGCGTAGAGCGTGCCGGCCATGCCGATGAAGGAGGCGGCGGACATCCAGTCGGCGCCGGTGGCCATGCCGTTGAACAGGGCAGGCACTCGCCGGCCGGCGACGTAGTACTCCGATACGTCGGCCGTCTTCGACATGAAGCCGATGCCCGCGTACAGCAGGATGGTGGCGAACAGGAACAGGTAGCCCAGCATCTTGTTGGGCACGCCGAGTTGTTCGAGGATACCGACGATGATGACGAAGGTGATGAAACCGCCTGTGTAGAAGGTGTAGTACTTCTTCAGGTTCTGGTAGAACTGCCCTTGCGATTGCGTGGCCATTAGTCGTCCTCCCCTTCATGGACGCCGTATTCCTGGTCCAGGTTGTTCATGTAGCGGGCGTAGAACCAGATGATCAGCACATAGATGATCAGGGAACCCTGGGCGCCCATGTAGAAGCCCAGCGGGCCGATGATGTTGATCTCGTTCAGTTCGCGCGCGTACCAGCCGAACACGAAGGTCACGACGAACCAGATTGCGAGCAGGATGGCCGTCACCTTGAGGTTGCGGCTCCAGTACTCGACATGCTTTTGCGTCAATTGCATGAAGGTCTCCTCCTTTGGATATATCTGCTTAGGCCATTGCTGGCTCTGGGGCAGGATTTGGACATGCCAAACTGACACCATCCTTACGAAAAAATGCTGCAGTGCCGCATCAGCACTGCGTTTTCGGCTCAGGAGTGGGTCGTGCCAGCGCGGGGAAAGACCACCACGACACGGCTGCCGCGGCCATTGCTACCGCCGAGAAAGGAGATCGCAGCGCGGTGAAGCTCGGCAATTTCCCGGCAAATGGCCAGGCCCAAACCGCTGCCGTCGGCATCGGTGCCCAGTACCCGGTAGAAGCGCTCGAAGATGCGATCCCGGTCGTCCTCGGCAACACCGACGCCGTCGTCCTCGACTTCGAGGACGATGTGTTCCCCCGGGACGACGCGCACCGTGACCCGACCGCCCGCCGGGGTGTACTTGATGGCGTTGTCGAGCAGATTCTTGAGCAACTCGCCGAGCAGCAAGGGCACACCGTCGATTGCGGACGGCCATTCGCTGCCTTCGAAGCCGAGGTCGATGCGCTTGGCCTGGGCGGCAGGGAGCCAGTCGAGCGTCGCTTCGCGCGCCAAGCCTTCGAGGTCCACGCTTTCGAAGCGGTGCAGCTTTTCGTGGCTCGATTCCGCCCGGGCGAGCGTCAGCAATTGTGTGATCAGGTGCCCGGCCCGTTCGGCCGCCTGGGCGATCTGTTCCACCGAGCGCCGCAATTGGACCGGATCCGTTTCCCTCGCGGCCAGTTCGGCCTGCATGCGCAGTCCGGTAACCGGCGTCTTCATCTGGTGCGCGGCGTCGGCAATGAAACGCTGCTGGGCCTGCAGGTTCTCCTCCAGCCTGGCCATCACCTCGTTGAAGGAGTGCACCATCGGCTGCAACTCCTCTGGCGCGCGACGGATCTCGATCGGCGACAGGTCGCCCGGCCGACGAGTAGCCATGCGCTCGCGCAGGCGCGACAGCGGCCGCAGGCCGCGCGACAAGCCGAACCAGACCAGCACCACCGCCAGCGGGATGATGGCGAACTGCGGCAGCAGCACGCCGGAAATGATGCGCGACGTCAGGGCCTCCCGCTTGTGGCGGGTTTCCGCCACCTGGATGACCACCCAGCGCTGCCCTGCTTCGACTTCATGGACCTTGTAGGCCACCCGCAGCGGTTCGCCGGCCAGTTGTTCGTCCCGGAACCTGACCTCGGAAATTACGGGCTCGTTGTCGCCGGATGGCGCCGGCAACTGGTCGTCGCCGGCCAGCAACCTGCCCTGCGAATTCCTGACCTGGAAATACAGTTCGTCCTGCTCGTCGGCGTGCAGGATCGTCCGCGCCGATGGCGGCAGGGTGACAGTCACCTTGCCGTCAATGACCCTGACCAGGCGGGAAATCGCCCCGACGCTTTCGGCCAGCGCCTGATCGTAAGGCTCGTTGGCGATGTCGTTGGCGACGAGGTGGGTGGCGGCAATGCTGATCGGCCAGAGCAGCAGCAGGGGCGCCAGCATCCAGTCGAGGATTTCCCCGAAGAGGGAATTCGGAACACCGGAGGCGCCAAAAACCGGTGGCCGCTCAGGCCGCCGCGTCGGTGTCACCCGCCTTCTCCAGGCAATAGCCGAGACCGCGCACAGTGGAAATGCGCACGCCCGCAGTCTCCAGTTTCTTGCGCAGGCGGTGGACGTAGACCTCGATGGCGTTGGTGCTTACTTCCTCGCCCCAACCGCATAGATGGTCGACCAGTTGTTCCTTGCCGACCAGCCGGCCGATGCGCAGCAGCAGCACTTCGAGTACGCCCATCTCACGCGCCGAGAGGTCGATCAGTTGGCCATTGACCTTGACGATCCGCTCCGCCTGGTCATAGGAGAGCGCGCCGACCTCGATGCGGGTCGCCTGACCGGTGCCGCGCCGGGTCAGCGCCCGAACGCGTGCCTCCAGTTCCGGCAGCGCAAAAGGCTTGGTCAGATAGTCGTCGGCGCCGGCATCGAGGCCGCGCACGCGATCCTCGACACCGTCCTGGGCCGTCAGGATCAGCACCGGCACGGTGCACTTGCGGGCGCGCAGCCGGCGCAGTACGTCGATTCCGGATAGCTTGGGCAATCCCAGATCCAGGATCAGGAGATCGAACATCTGGGGCAGCAAGGCCGTATCCGCATCCTGACCATTGCTCACATGATCCACGGCGTAGCCGGCTTTGCGCAGGGCCCGGATCAGGCCATCGGCAATGATGGCGTCGTCCTCAGCTAGGAGAATTCTCATGACGGCGTCGATTCTACTTGTAAGCAGGCCGTAAGCCGAGCCCCTTAGATTCGATTCCGCTGTTCTCCTTTAGCGGTCAAGGGAGCCGAGCGTGCAGACGATGCACTGCTCCTCCGGGGAGCGGTCGCGAATTCCTCGTGGCCCCTCCCCGCCGTCTTTCTTCCCGTCAGGCAAGCCGTGCCGTCACGCCGGCCCAGAAGGCATCGGCTTTCTTTCGGCCGGCATTGCCTTCGATGACGTCGCGGACGGATTCCAGCAGGGCCGCGAGCTTGGCCGGATCGCGGCAGGCTTCCACCCGACCGCCCAGTTCGTCGTAGGCAGGACCCAGCGCCTCGACGATGAAGTGGGAAGCAAACTTGATCGCCTCGGCATGTGCCGGGCCGAACTGGGCCGGCGCAGGCACCGCCGCCGCCAGCGTATCGCCCCGCGCTTCGGTCGGCTCGATGAACCCCCCTTCCACCAGCATGGCGAACAGCGCGCCGCCGCCGCCGAGCGACTCGGCGCGCTTCTGAAGCTCATCGCCGGTGATCTTGCCATTGACCATGATGAGCAGGGACCTGGCCCGCGGAGCCAAGCCATGGCCACGATGGGCGATCTCCTCTTCGCCCTTCGCGGTCTTGTGGAAAACGTCGCTGAGATTCATCGGATTGGATAGTAGTTGAGCTTTTTGTTCAATATATTATCGCAACCTTACACCGCCAAAGGCAAAGCACCCGCAGCGGTTTCCCGGCGCGTGGCGCCGAGGCCCGGCCAACTATTTTCGGGAATAATGGCCGCGGGATTCTCGTTAACCGTGATGTAGCCCCCCAACCCTCACGGAGACGAACATGAAGACGATACGAGTCGCCCTGCTAATGTTGTTGTCGGCCTTCCTGGCGGCCTGCGCCGGCCAGGCCATGCATTCCGCCGCCCCGGCCAGGATCGCCGACGGCGCGCTGGTCGGCGGCAACGGCATGACGCTGTATAACTTCGACAAGGACGTGGCCGGTAGCGGCAAGAGCGTCTGCAACGGTCCCTGCGCCACCAACTGGCCGCCGCTGTTCGCCATGGACGGCGAGGCCGGCGCCGCCGGCTACAGCGTGATCACGCGCGACGACGGCAAGAAGCAGTGGGCCTACCTGGGCAAGCCGCTCTACTTCTGGATCAAGGACCAGAAGCCGGGCGACCGGACCGGCGACGGCTTCAACAACGTCTGGCGCGTCGCCAAGCCCTGAGGCATGGACGGCCGCGCCATCCTCGCCGAACTGCCGCGCCTGCGCCGCTACGCGCGGGCGCTGGTTGGCGAGCGCGCGGCAGCCGACGACCTGGTGCAGGACACGCTCGAACGCGCCTGGTCGCGTAGCGGCCAGTGGCGCCCCGGCAGCGACCTGCGCGCCTGGCTGTTCGGCATCATGCACAACCTCCGGATCGACCAACTGCGCCGCCCTTCGCTCGACACCACCGCGCTCGACGATCAGTTCGTCGAGCCGCCGGCACGCGCCACGCAGAGCGACAGCATCGAGTTCGCCGAACTCGCCGCCGCCCTCGCGGCATTGCCCGAGGAACAGCGCGCGGTGATGTTGCTGGTCGCGCTCGAAGAAATGCGCTACGAAGATGTCGCGCAAACCCTGGGCATTCCGGTCGGCACCGTCATGTCGCGCCTGGCACGCGGCCGCGAGCGCCTGCGTCGCCTGCTCGACGAACGGAACAACGTCACCCCCTTGCGAGTCGTGCGATGAACCCCCTCCTTCCCACCGATGCCGACCTGCACGCCTACGTCGACGGCCAGTTGCCGGAAAGCCGGCGCCTGCAGGTCGAGGCGCTGCTCGCCGCCGATCCGGCGGTCGCCCAACGGGTGCGCACTTACCGGGACCAGAAACGGGCGTTGCAGGAAATGTTCGCGCCCGTCCTCGACGAACCGGTGCCCGAGACGCTGCGTGCAGCGGCCACGCCGGCAGCCGCGAGGAAATCCGTGTTGTCACGCTGGTCGCTGCAGCGCCTTGCTGCCTCGCTGGCCATCGCCGCCCTCGGCGGCGTCATCGGCTGGCTGGGCCACGGCCGCTACCAGCAGACCGAAATGCTGGCCCGCGCGACGCCGCTGCCGCACCAGGCCGCCATCGCCCATGCCGTCTTCACGCCCGATGTGCGCCGACCGGTGGAAGTCACGGCGGACCAGGAAGACCAGCTCGTCACCTGGCTCTCGAAGCGGCTCGGCACGCCGGTCCGTCCGCCCGGGCTGGGCGCGCTCGGCTACGAGTTGATCGGCGGCCGGCTCCTGCCGGGCAACAGCGGGCCGGTCGCACAGTTCATGTACCAGGAGGCGAGCGGCCAGCGGCTGACGCTCTACGTCAGCACCGAACGCCACGAAAACCGCGACACCGCCTTCCGCTTCGCGCGCGAAGGCCAGATCAACGTCTTCTACTGGATCGACGGCCCCTACGGCTACGCGCTTTCGGCCGGCATCGCCAAGGAAGAACTGGCGCGCATCGCCACCGCCGTGTACGAGCAACTCGACGACCGGCGCCCCTGATCGACGCTGGCGCTGGGCATCCTGAAAAGCGAACGCCCCGCGCCGGTTTCCCGACGCGGGGCGTTTGCCAGTAGGAGGTAGGTAACGGGAGGAACCTGGGTTCCTCCTGTTCCTAGCTTCGGGACATGAAATCGGCGTTAGCCGATTACATGTCCATGCCCATGCCGCCCATACCGCCCATACCGCCCATGCCGCCGCCCATGCCGCCGCCGGCCGGCTTGTCTTCGACCAGTTCGGCAACCATGCAGTCGGTGGTGAGCATCAGGCTGGCCACGGAAGCGGCGTTCTGCAGCGCGGTGCGGGTGACCTTGGTCGGATCCAGCACGCCCATCGCCACCATGTCGCCGTACTCGCCTGTCGCGGCGTTGTAGCCGTAGTTGCCCTTGCCTTCGGCAACCTTGTTGACGACCACGGAGGGCTCGTCGCCGGCATTGGCGACGATCTCGCGCATCGGCTGTTCCAGCGCACGCAGGACGATCTTCACGCCGGCATCCTGATCGTGGTTGTCGCCCTTGACCTGGACGGCGGAACGGGCACGCAGCAGGGCCACGCCGCCGCCGGCGACGATGCCTTCCTCGACGGCGGCACGCGTGGCGTGCAGCGCATCTTCGACGCGGGCCTTCTTTTCCTTCATTTCGACTTCGGTGGCGGCACCGACCTTGATCAGCGCCACGCCGCCGGCCAGCTTGGCCACGCGCTCCTGGAGCTTTTCCTTGTCGTAGTCGCTGGTGGCTTCCTCGATCTGGGC